>JBEKHU010000257.1:0-5474 GCA_050012115.1 Bryobacteraceae bacterium
CCACGGAGGAAGGTGGGCCTTGCTCGGCGCGGCGGTTGGAGCGGGAGCCGGGGGCGCCGCGGGGGGCGCCCTCCTGGAACGCGAATCGGGGTTCGGCGCGGCTATGGCGGGAACGGTCGTGCTCTTTAGTGGGATCGGAGCTTTATTGGGTTACGCGATTGGACACGGCAAATCGGTGCTGATCTATAAGGCGCCGCCACGGAAGCGGTAAACCACTTCACCGCTAGCCCATATGCGTTACATAGACGATTACCGCAACGATCACCACCACAAGACCGGCAGCCAGGGCAATCCCGACCCCAATTCCGATTCCATGTCCCACCTTGGCGGGAGGCGATTGAACCCAGAGGCTGTCCACCGGTTTGACGGACTCGACCTCAGCGAAACGCAGCGTCTGCACATCGATTTTGCCGGACTGAAACACCTGGATCTGAAATTCCTGGCTGCCGGCCTCGCCGATTCGGCCGCGGAGCCAGCTGGGCTTGTGCTTCCCCGTAAACCGAACTTCAACCAGTGATCCCTTCGGAATCGCGCTCGCCGTCGCTTCCAGGGTCGGGCCGGGCTCGATCGGCTTAGCCTGCGGAGGATTCTTCACCACCTTCATAGACTTGACCTGGCCGAACGGGATGCTCCGGGTGTCGCCGGATTCCGCGCTGACCAGGTCGAAGGCCTTATTGTCGAGTTGGCCCATCTGCCCGCGGAGCTTGTTTGGCCGCTCCTTGCCGTTGAGACGGACCTCAACGGTCGAGCCGATCCGGGTTCCCAGGGCTTGTTCTTGGAAGGTAACCGTATCCGCCCGCGCGAGTAGCGCCAGAACAACCGACAGTATTGCTACAACTGGTTTCTGGATCTGCATGTGGCATCCTCCGCACCGCTGAGTGTGCACGCTCTCACCCACAGGGGAATGGTGCTCCGCTCTTGGCGTCGGACCCAGGAATCCAATTTCGGACTCCTACGTCCCGCTCAGTATATCAAAAGAAACTATCTCTTGATCCAGCGAATTGCGTTTCTTTAACTGCCGTCTTTGTCCCAGCGAGGCGCACTCATCGCCCTGCCAGTAATAGGCACAGTTGGAGAATCCGGTCTTGCCAGCGGATCCTTCCCGTCTTCATGGCTGCCGGGCCGCTGCAGGCGAGTTGTGTGTGCTTTCCTTGACTTGAGTCTGTCAGGTGCGTTGCGATGCCATCGCCAGGTCCGTCAGAAGTCCAATGACTTCAGATAGCTCGCGCTCATCTTCGCGCTCGCCATCGGATCGCCCGGCGTCTCGTCCTGCTCGACGAAAAAGTGCTTGACCCCGATCTCCGTGGCCGTGTGCAGGATCTTCTTCAGATCCAGCGTCCCCGCGCCGGCTTCCTTGAACGCCGTGTTCGGCACATGTTCATCAAACCGCTGCGCCACCCCCGCCGCCAGGTCCTTCACGTGCATCAGCGCGACGCGCTTCGAGTACTTGCGCATCAGATCCACGGGATCGTGGCCCGTCACGCTGACCCAGAAGATGTCCATCTCCCACCCGACATACCGCGGGTCGGTCTCGGCCAGCAGCACGTCGATCAGCATCCCGCCCTGCGCGCCCGCCGGCGCGAACTCGAATGCGTGGTTGTGGTAGCACAGCTTCAGCCCCGCCGCCGTCGCCTGCTCGCCCGCCTTGTTCAGGTTCGCCGCCAGCTTCTTGATGGCCTCCACGCCGCCCCGGTCCTTGGGGTCGATCCACGGGCAGATGACATACTCGAAGCCGTGCTTCTTGGCCTCGTCCAGCGCCGCGCCCATCTCGCCCTGCTTGCGCAGAAACAGATCGGTGGGCAGGTGCACGCCGACCGCTTTCAGCTTGGTCTGTTGCAGTGCCGGCCAGATCCTGGGCAGGTCCTCCAGGGCCGTCTCGACTTCCTTGTATCCCGCCGCTTCGATTTCCTTCAACACGCGCGCCGGATCTTTGTCGATGATCCGGCGGACCGTGTAAAGCTGTAGGCCGAAGCTGGTCAGCTTGCGGCCGAATGCCGGCGCGGCCAGCGCGGCCGCCAGTCCGGAAAATGCGAATGATCGTCGTGTGATCGGAGTCATGGCTGAATTGAGTATATGCGCCCGTCGCCTCTGAGTACACGCCGCATCTCGCCCGTTTCGGCCCCGCCTTCCGCATCCAGAATCACCGTGAAGAAGAGTTCCTTCCACGGAATCTCCCCGCGCCAGCCCGCCGTAAACATGACGTTGTCCAGATCGGCCAACTCCCGCCGCGCCCGGCGCACCGCGCTATCTTCGCCGACCCCCACCAGGAAACCATCCGTCAGCGCCGCGGCCCATTCCCGCAGGCGCGCTGCCGAGCATTGCGCCAGGCCCAGAACCAGCACGCGGTCGCTGGAGCGGAGTAGCACGCCCATGAGAGACATTATCGGCTCATTCGCGGGTGTGGGATGCGGCGGTGAACCCGTTGTCGGTACAATCGACAAGGCAACCCCGGAGGATCATTCAGATGGCTTCGCACAAACCGCAGAATTTCGCGAATCACGCCCGCTTCGTCCCGGCGTACCACTTCGTTTTGGCCGGACTGATCGGGCTCAGCCTGATTGGCTCGCTCGTCAATCTGTATAAGTCCCTCGGCGACCACCAGCGCCTCTACTGCGCCTCGTTGATCGTCGTGCTCGAATTCATCGCGGCGCTGCTCTTCTGGCACTGCCGCGTATTCCCGCTGAAGGCCCAGGACCGGGCCATCCGCGCGGAAGAGAACCTGCGCCATTTCGTCCTCACCGGCAAACTGCTCGACCCGCGCCTGGGCGTGAAGCAGATCGTTGCGCTGCGCTTCGCTCCCGACGACGAGTTCGTCGCGCTTGCCGCGCGCGCCGCCGACGAGAACATGGAATCGGACGCCATCAAGCGCGCCATCAGGAACTGGCGCGCCGACGAATACCGCGTGTGAGCCGGCTCTCGCCCTCGCGCGCTTTCTCTGCTATCACGGATTCATGAACTGGTCCGCCGTCGCGGCTTTCCTGTTGGCGCTCGCCGTCGCGCTGGGCGCGTTTGGCGCGCACGGCCTGAAAAGCCATCTCGACGCCTACCTGATGGGCGTCTGGGAGAAGGCCGTCTTCTACCATTTTGTGCACGCTCTGGGGCTGCTCCTGACGGGCCTCGCGGCGCGCGCCGGCGTGCTGCGCCCGAACGCGGCCAGCCGCGTCGGCTGGCTGCTGCTCGCGGGCATCGTTCTCTTCTCCGGCAGCCTCTATACGCTGGCCTTGAGCCGGATGTACGTCCTGGGCGCGCTCACGCCTCTGGGCGGACTCTCGTTCATCGCCGCCTGGCTTTGGCTCGGCGTGGAGCTGCTGCGCTCTAAGTCCTGACGCGGCCCGCGCGTTGCGGACCCGCGCCTCCTTTTCAGAGAATGGGATCTCATGCCTAACGACGCGCCCGCCCGCGTGCCGGAACAAGTTTCGTCTCGGCCCTGGTACAAAGAGCTGAACCGCTACCACTGGTTCGTGTTGATCGTCGCCAGCATGGGCTGGATGTTCGACACCATGAACCAGCAGATCTTCAACCTGGCCCGCCGTCCCGCGATCACTGAACTGCTCGCCTCCAAGGCGACCGGCAAGGCGCTCGCCGGCCTGGTGGCCGAGTACGCCGGTTACTCGACCTCCATTTTCATCCTCGGCTGGGCCATCGGCGGCGTCATTTTCGGCGTTCTGGGCGACCGGCTGGGGCGCGTGAAGACCATGATCATCACCATCCTGGGCTACTCCGCCTTCACTGGCCTGACGTCACTTTCGACCAACGTTTGGCAATTCTCGGGCATCTGCTTCCTGACCGGCCTCGCCGTCGGCGGGCAGTTTGCCGTAGGTGTGGCGCTGGTGGCGGAGGTGATGCCCGCCCGCGCCCGCCCTTACGCCCTGGGCCTCCTGCAGGCGCTGTCGGCGATCGGCAACATGACGGCCGCGCTCACGGGGATCATTCTCGGCCAGATGGAACAGTCGGGCGCCATCGCCAGCGCCTGGCGCTACATGTTTATGGTCGGCGCGGTGCCGGCGCTGCTGGCCATCCTGGTGTTCCGCAAGCTCAAGGAACCCGAGCAGTGGCAGCGCGACAAGGACGCCAAGAAAGTGATGGGCAGCTTCCGCGAGCTGCTCGGCGACCCGCGCTGGCGCCGCAACGCGCTGGTCGGCATGGCGCTGGCCGCCTCAGGCGTCATCGGGCTGTGGGGCATCGGCTTCTTCAGCTTCGACCTGCTGCGTTCCGTGCTCGACAAGACCTTCCATGCCCAGGGTCTGGCCGAAAGCGTGATCGCCGGCAAGAAGACCTACTGGACCGGCATCACCTCGCTGCTGCAGAACTTCGGCGCCTTCTGGGGCGTCTACGCCTTCACCTACCTGACCCAGTATCTGGGACGCAAGAAGGCCTTCCTGATCGCCTTCGTCGCGGCCATGTTCATGACCAGCTTCACGTTCTGGAAACTGAGCACCTTCACGGACATCCTGTGGATGATCCCCCTGATGGGCTTCTCCCAGATCGCGCTCTTCGGCGGCTACGCGATCTACTTCCCCGAGCTGTTCCCGACGCGGCTGCGCAGCACCGGCACCTCGTTCTGCTACAACATCGGACGCTTCGTCGCCGCGCTCGGACCGCTGGCCCTGGGCCTGCTCACCAGCCGCGTTTACGGCGGCTTCGACGAGCCGATGCGCTACGCCGGCATCACCATGTGCGCGGCGTTTCTGATCGGCATTCTGGCGCTGCCCTTCGCGCCCGAGACGAAAGGCCAACCGCTGCCTGAATGAAAGGCTTCGTTTAACAGCCCGTGGTAGAAATCGCGTGCGGCCGCGCAGCACGGGATTGGGGGTTCAGAGCGAGGAACGACGAGGGAAGTGATGCTGGCCATCTCGACCGAGGAGCGACGAAGCTATGGACCCCCAAGTCCCTGCTGCCCTTTGGGTTGCGGCGGCGCCGGGCCGGCTGCTTCAGCGCCGTTCCTCACCGATGAATAACATCGCTTGCGTCGCGGCTTCTCGCATCCCGCCCGGCGGCGCGCGCAACGCGGCTCGCGGGATTTCTACCACGGGCTGTTAACGGAGGCCGGACGAATCGCGCGTCTGCAAGACGCGTTATACTCTCTGTCAAACTGGTACGGAACGTCGGTCGACTCAGTGCCTGTTGCGGGCGATTGGGGACCAACCGTACCTGACTTTCTGGAGTTGCCACAATGATCATCGCTGACTTGGCGCAAATCCCTGGACGTGTGTATCCGGCGAGGCGCCGTACGCAGAACCTGGTGGGAGGCGCCAGCCCTATTCAGGCCAAGAACTTCTCGATCGGAAATGTGACGCTGGAACCGGATGGTGGACAAGTGCCTTGGCACAATCAGGAACAGGAAGAGGTGTATTTCATTATCGAAGGCACGGCTGAGATGTGCCTCGGCGAAGAGCGGCAAACGCTCGCCGCTGGCCAGGCTGCCTACATACCGCCCCGTGTCTTTCATCAGTTGACCAATGTCGGGGACACTC
>JBEKHU010000258.1:0-5451 GCA_050012115.1 Bryobacteraceae bacterium
GCCGCGGTCACGGCCGCGGCCGTCTTGATGAATGTGCGCCTTGTGGAGTCGTTCATGATGGTCCTGCCGACGAGGATTATATCGGCATTCACCTTCCGGACGTGCGTGCAGAGCGGAAGGGACGAGAGCGGGCACAGCAAGAGCGCACCTCCAGCGATAGGATAATGAGGCTCCCGATTCGACCTGGCTGCGAGGGCCTGCAACGGGGACCAGCGGATATGACACGGACTGCCAACTGCCTGGCGAAGCTCGAACGGATGAACAGGACCCTGCGCCACCAGGAGGCGGACCGCGTCCCGGTCAGCGACTTCTTCTGGGGCAGTTTCCTGCGCCGCTGGCGCGAGGAACTCGGCCTCGCCGCCGACACCGATATCTACCGCTTCTACGACCTCGACTGGATGCAGTTCAACCCCAACCTCGATCCGCACATCCAGCCCTTCGAGATCCTGTCCGAGACCAGCGAAGAGGTCGTCGTCAGGACTGGGTTTGAAGCGGTCCTGAGGAAGATGCTGGCCTATCCCATGCCGGCCTTCGTGCGCTTCGAAACCGACACCATCGAGAAGATGGAGGCCTTCCAGTTCGACGGTCCTTGGGACCAGCGCCGCTTCTTCGCCACCGGCGACGACCAGATCAACGGCGTTGGCGACGGCTTCGCCCGCAACCTCGCGCCCTTCGTCGACCGGGTCCAGGCGGCGTGGCCCGACTTCCCGGTCTACGGCGGCGTCTGTGAAGCCCACGAGATGCTGTGGCGCATCGTCGGCTCGGAGAACGCGATGCTCTGGATGGGCCTCTATCCGGACCAGATCGCGCGCTTCGTCGAACTCATCCACGACTTCTCGCTCGAGCTCCTGAAGGCGCAGATCAAAGCTGCCGGCGGGTTGCTGGACGGCGTCGTGATCTGGGGCGACGTGGCCTGCAAGAAGGGCCTGCTCTTCTCCCCCGCCTTCTGGCGGGCGCACTTCAAGCCGGGCGTGCAGGCGCTGGTCGACGAATGTCACAAGCACAACCTGCCGGTGATCTACCACGGCTGCGGCAACGTCAACCGCATCTTCGCCGACTTCGTCGAGCTCGGCGTGGACGCCTACAATCCGCTCGAGGCCAAGGCCGGCCTGGACGTCATCGACCTGCGCCGCAGATTCGGCCACCGCATCGGCTTCTGCGGCAACATGGACGTGCGGCTCTGGGCCAACGCGAGCTTCGACGAGATCAAGGCCGCCGTGCTGACGAAGTTGAATGCGGCCAAGGGCGGCGGGTTCATCTTCCAGTCCGACCACTCGGTGCCGGGCGACGTCTCCGCAGAACGCTACGACTACGTCGTGCGCCTGGTCCGGCAGTACGGCACGTATCCGCTGCGGCTGGGCGAGTACGACCTCGCGGACCTGTAGCCCACATTCCTCACAGGAGTGGACTGCTCCCCTGCAACAATCTGTGAAATGCGGGGACCAAGGCGCCCACGATTCTCTCTATCCGCACTCTGATTCGTCTGCGCCGTCTGGACTTCAGCCGTCTCCTCACCCGTGTTTTCGCCCCCGCTCGAAGACGCCCGCCCGCCTCTCTGTGAGAAATGGGTTAGCTGATTTGAGAGATCAGCAGGACCGACCGGCCGCGCTCCGGCGCCTCCGGCAGGGTCAGCCGCACCCGCCATACGCGGTTGCCCCACGAGCCGCGCAACGTCTCATCGCTGACGTCAATCGGCTCGATCACCGCCTTCCAGCCCGGGTCGTGCTCCACCCGGACGCGGTCTTTGATGGAGACCCTGCCGGGAGCTGCCACCGCCTCGGAAGCGGTCATCAGAACCAGCTCAATCCGGCCCCCGCCCTGCAAAGCCCACCGGTCCTCCACCGTGATCCTGTTCTTTGCCCGGTCCAGCAGCCAGCGCCTCTCCCATTTCTGAACGCGCGCCTTTGGCGGGTAGGCCGCCGCTATATCCATGAACAGCTCCGGCCCTGCCGGTGTCGGCCGGTACGCCGCGTCGCGCGCCGTGAACTCGCGGCCGGCGGCCTGTTCGACGCCGTTGATCAGCGGGCAGTTGTGAAACGCCGAGCGCATGGTCCAGATCTCGTAGCGTTGCGCGCTGAACGTCTTGGCGCTGTATGTTTCCGGTCCCAGGTCGATGATGGCGGGCTTGCCATCTGCATACACGATGAAGTTGCCGACGTCGTTGTGGTTGTGGCTTTCCCCGTTATGCCCGCCTTGCGCGGCCAGGTACAGCCCTTGCACCGAGCCTTCCTGCCGCCGCGCCGCCAGCACCTGCACGCCCGCCAGCCACGCCTCGCCCACCAGCGGCGGCCGGCTGTCCGCTCGCCTCATCTCCTCCGCCAGGAACAGCGTCCGCAGGTCCCGGCCCATGCTCTCTTCGACGTCGTCCCGATCCCGCAGCGCCAGTGAGAAGGCGCCCTGCGCCGCCAGCTTCCTGTCGCCGATCCGCTGCCCGTAAACGTAGGTGGTCGATGCCGCCAACCCCACCTTGGCCGGCGCATCGGCGAAATTGATGTACCACGGCCCGGCGATGTGCACGCGGTAGATGTAGCGCCCGATCTCCTGCACCAGCGGATTGCCGTAGACGTCGATCCTCCCGCCCGTGGCCGCCCTCAGCAGCTCCAGGCAATCCAGCAGCGATGCGCCCGCACGGTTCCAGTAGCCCGGCCCTTCATCGCATCCGCCATCGTCCTGATACGAATCCAGGAAGCGGTCCAGGCTGCGCAGAATCTTGTGAACCACGGCCGCCCGCCGCTCCTCCTGCTCCAGCAGCAGTGCGCACGTTAGCCAGTTGGAGTTGATCCATGGGTTCCAGTTGTTCACTTCGCGTGAATGCTCCGGGTCGAGGCCCATCCACCAGAAGTCGCTTCGCTCGCGGCACGGCGCCAGAATCCGGCGTTCGATCTCGCGTCTCATCCGCTCGGGCGCCAGCGGCGAAAGCTGGCCCAGTTGCTCTCCCAGCAGCCACCACGTCCACGCCACCAGGCTGCCCGTCTCGGCCGCGAACAGGTCGACCACCGGCTCTTCCACGTCCGGCAGGCCGGTGCCCGCCTTTTGCATGCCCAGGTGCGCCGGCACGCCCCACCACGTCTCCTCGCACAGCAGCCAGACGCCATTCAGTATGTCGTCGAGAAACCGTCCCTGGCCCTCGATGCACTCCGCCAGCACCAGGTCGCGCAGTCTCTTCCGCCGCCCGAACGACTCGGCTTCATAGTGCGAACGATTGCCGTTCCGCCTGAACTCGAGCGCCAGCGTCGCCGGCAGCGAGTTCCACGTCTTGCCCAGGAACCGTTTCGCATTCCCGGTAATCAACACGCGCAAATCGGCCGGCAGCCCCTGCCAGCGGCCGCGTTCCGCGTAGCGCGGAAACGGCGGCCATTGCGTCGCCGGCTGCAGCGCCCCCGCGATTCGGCGCTCGTCCCACGCTCCGGCCAGAATCCTGCGATCGGCCAAATCATGCCCGCTCTGAGCCAACGCCTCAGTCCCGGCAATCGCGGGAAGAGAAGCGGAAGCGAGAAATGTCCGGCGCGTCAATTTCGGCATACGCCCTATCTCATATCACGGATCGCCTCCCGGGTTTCGATTCCTGAAACCAATTTCGGTTTCATGCATACAATTACGTAAGAGGATACCCAATGCGCATCGCCCATCTGCTGCTCGCTTTCACGCTCTCCGTATCTGCCTTTGCCGCCGCCATCACAGGCAAATGGAATCTCACCGCCAAGGACCCCGACGGCACTGAGATCAAAGCCGATCTGGTCATCAAGAGCGAGGACGGCAAGCTCAGCGGAACAATTGGAAGCTCTGAGGGAACGACCCCGCTCACAGACGTCGAGTTCAAGGACAACGTCTTCACCTGCAGGCTGACGTATAACGACAACCTGGTGACTCTGAAGCTGACGCTGGACGGCGACACTCTCAAAGGCAACTGGTCGACGGACGATGGCGCCACCGGCCCCGTCGAGGCCACCCGTCAGACGGAAACCAAGACGGCCAAGCTGGATTCGCCCGTCGCCGGTGTCTGGAAGATCGACACCGTTGGTCCGGACGGGAACCCTCTCAAGGCGCAGCTCACACTGAAGCAGGACAACGGCGCCTGGGGCGGGCAACTCGTGGTCGAGGAGTACGGCATGACCATTCCGCTGGAGGACGTCAAAGTGCAAGGCGCCGATGTGTCCCTCAAAGTTCCCACCGACAGCGGCACCTACGCCATCGAAGGCAAGGTGAGTGGGGAGAGATTCGAAGGCACTGCCATCGCCCCCGACGGGTCGAAGAATAAGTTCTCCGGCACCCGTTAGCGCGCTCGCCCGCCGGACCCGCTCCCGGGACCCTTCGCACGCCGCCCGCGGCCAGCGCACGCCACACAGTCGTCCAAACCCCGTCCACACGCGTCAAAGAGGAAGATGGCGATCGGGAACGCGTCCCGCCGGCGTGATGGGACTGTCTCGCAACCTGGATTACAGGCAGGTACAGCGGCGGGCAAACGGTGTACGGCTGTTGGTCCATAATGGAAAGCAGTTCAGAACAGGAGAGTACCCCAATAGCATCTCAAGATCTGCCGCCGAATCCTCCGGAGAATAGGAGCCACTCCGGCGGTCTTTCGCTAGGAGCCCCCCACGATGCCCCCTCTGTCGAAAGCCGGGCCGCAAGGACGATTTGGGAGGTCTTCCAGTCCGGCCGGCCCCTCACGTTCATCCGCTCCGCTGAAGAACAGCGGGTCGGCAAGGTGCTGCGGGAAGTGGCCCTGTCTCTATTCGCCTCGCCGGTACCGGTTTGGACCTGGAGTCTCACGGAGGGCCTCCGTCGCGATAACGCAGCGGCCGAGGCCGGCACTCAGGATCCGCGCAAAGCCCTGGACTTCATCGCTGCGCACACTGGCGCTGCGATCTTCCACCTCAAGGACTTCCACGATCCGCTGCGCGAATCTCCAGCGATCCGGCGCCGTCTTCGGGACGTCTACGAAAACTGCCTGGACCGGCGGAAGTTCGTCGTCATCAGCTCCCCGGTCAGGTTCATTCCGGACGAAATTGCGCAGAGTGTGATGTTTCTGGAGCTGCGGCCACCCGATCGGACCGAGTTGGTCGAGGTCCTGCGGGAAGAGGCCCAGCGCATCGCAGTGGTCAGCGGGAACGGCCCGATCGACGAGGCGACCCTGCACCAACTGGCGGGCGCGCTGCTGGGACTCACGCTCGACGAAGCGCGCTTCGCGTTGCACCGGGTTCGCTCCGCGGGCGGATCTCTTGGACCTGAGTCGCTGCCGATCTTACTGGAAGAAAAGCGCCTCCTGGTCAACCGCAGTGGCGTGATCGAGTTCATCGAAGAGGGTGGAAGCATCGGGGAGATCGGCGGCCTCGAGGAGCTGAAGAAATGGCTGCTCGAGCGCCGGGAGCTGTTCCTGATGCGCGACAGCCTGAGCAGCGAAATCGTGCCCAAAGGGGTCCTCCTCATGGGAATCCCGGGCTGCGGCAAGAG
>JBEKHU010000259.1:0-5426 GCA_050012115.1 Bryobacteraceae bacterium
TGACGGCAGATTGTAGAGCAGGCAGGGTGTCGAAACGCAGCCGCACACGCACTCGCAAAAGGCCGCCAGGTCTTGCTGCTCATAGCGAAAAAAGTGCGGCATGGGCACCAGCAGGGCGTCGCTGCCGGAATCCGCTGCGCTGCAGGCAAGTCGAAGCGTGGAGTGAATTGACGAGGTACCCACGCAAGTGACTACGCAACCCCGGCCCGCCATCCGCCGAACCGCGTGCGCCGCCAGTCGCGCCCGATCCTCCACTTCGAAGTCCGGATATTCGGCCGTTCCGCCTCCTATGAGGACTCCGTCTACCCCACGTTCAACCACGAAATCGATGACGCGGTCGAAAGTTGCCAGGTCGACGCGGCCGAAATCATCAATAGGAGTCACAAGCGCAGCCAAAACACCGGAAACGGGGCAGGTCATAGACACTTGGTGAGTCGAAATCAAGGGTAGCACAAACATTGCATATGAGTCAACAAAAGTGAAACTTTTTTTCATATACGAAACACAATGCGCCCAACGTCCTTTCTGATGAATGGAGTAAGGCCGTTTCTGAAGGCCGCTGCCGTTTCACAGGGGAAATTCCTCCGAAAACTGTTGTATACTTGAGAGTTGAGGTTACGGGTTCGGCGACGAGGTTTCGATTCTTAGATACTCGACCTCCGCTCGAAACCCCGCACCTTTGGGGCTGCAAGCGTAAAAACCAGCCCATGCCGGAGTTCCGGGTTGTGCCAACAGGGGAGCGACACGCAACAGGCGCCAAGGGCCCGACTCATCATCGGCGTATTCGACCAGATAGTCCTCGCGTTCGCGGCGCACGCGAAGGCAGTAGCCGCGAATGCCATCATTGAGGAAGTCTTGAAGCGACCAGTCAGAATACCCGCAAGTCGTCACCACGGCTCCCAGATGGCTGGGAGCTCCTGGTTCGAACTCCACGGAGGTTTTCAGCCAGCATTCGTCGGAAAAGCGCACCATCAGCCCGGCCTGGTCGTACTGGTGAACGGGAAACGAGTGGATTCTTGCCGCAATGACCACATCGCCGGACACCTCCGCGTAAAGGAAGTGACCGTTATCGGAGCGGATGCCATAATGCGTTCGCTGCCAGAAGTCCGTTGGGGTGGCTGGGTAGACGACCAATCGCTGGGTGAAAGGATCCAACCGCCAAGCCGGCGGGGGATTCAGCCACTTGAGATCGGAATGGAGGGCGGTGCCTCCGAAAGCTTCGTGGAGTAGAGTTCGCCGCATGCTTTCGTGTCGTCATCATCGCATAGCTGATCGGCAGCTGCACATGAAGTGCAAGAGAGGGGCCAAATGACTACACCAAAGAAGAATGCAACTGAGCCGCCGGCTCACGGCCGCAAAACTCCAGCGCGATATTTCTCGAGAGCGATAGGAAATGCTCTGCGCGTGCTCGAAATTCTTCAGCAGAGCAGTCGGCCGCTGGCACTGACCGATGTCACGCAGCAGGCGAAGCTCCCTAAGAGTTCTGCGTTCCGGATTCTGCGAACGCTCGAGATCGCGGGTTATCTCCAACGGGTGGAGGGCGACCGCTTTGCGCCATCCCAAGCAGTGGCAACCATGCCGAACCGACTGGCCAGCCAACTGCTCGCGGTGGCGCCGCCCCTGATGAAACAGCTCAACAATGAATTCGGCGAGACGATCAGTCTCGCGCTCCTGTTTGAGAATCACATCGAAGTGATTGCGGTCATCGAGAGCCCGCACCGCGTGAACATGATCAATTTCGTGGGTGGCATTATTCCTCCGCATGCCAGCTCGCTTGGCAAGTGCATCACCGCGTTTCAGCCCGAAGGAAGGGGACAAAAGCTTCTGCGGGCCTTTGGCCTCCCGCGTTTCACGCCAAACACCATCGTGCAAGAACCCGCGATCAGCAAGGAGCTGGAACTGGTCCGGGCACGAGGCTATGGCACCGATTTTGAAGAAAGTACACTAGGCGGTTGCTGCCTCAGCGCGCCGATTTTTGGCAAGGAAGGCAACGCAGTCGCGGCTGTCAGCATTTCCATGCCGAAAATGAGATTCACTACTCAGGAGCGCCTGATCGCCGCCGTGTGCGATGCGGCAGCCGCCATCACCCTCGAGTTGCGCGGAAACTGAGAAAGGCCAGCACGCGCCTTACTTTGGTTTCCAGATCGTCGCCGCGATCTGCCGCTCGCGATCCGGCGCATCGTTGAAGTAGTAGACCGTCACGATCTTTCCGTCCGGACGCTGCACGCTGCGCGTGTAGCCAAGATCCCAGCAACCGCCATCATCGCGCAGAATGATCTCGTCGCTCCACGTCTCCCCCTCGTCCGAGCTGACCCGCGCCCGAATTCCGAAAGGAGCCGTGCGCCGGCCATAGGTGACCGCCAGCCTGCCGTCTTCGAGACGCAGCAGGCTTGGCGGGTTGTCGGTCTCCAGGGCCGGCCGGCTCACATACTTCCACGTCCGGCTATCGTCGTCGGAACGGTAAAGATCAATCCAGTTCCGGTAGCGCACCGCCGTTACGATGGACTGGGGCGACAGCCTCACCGACGATGGCATGATGGCGTGATCCCGGCCTTGAGGCTCCGGCGTGACGTAGGAAACGAAGTTCCAGCTCTTGGCTCCATCGAGAGTCCGGACGCAGATGACCCGTCCTTCGTGGCCGTTTGACTTCGCGGCCGTGAGGAAGACGATCATATCGCGCGGGCCGTTGATCAGGTAGTCGGTCCGGGCCGCGATGCCTTTCTGGCCAAAGTTCGGCACACGATACGGGCCTTTCCAGCTCTTACCGCGGTCTAGCGAATAATAGAAGCGCGAAGGACCGATATCCACATTCGCCATGCGGAACGTGATGACGAAATCCGGGTTTGAGAAGTCGATCCCTCCTGGGCAGTCTGTCACCGGCTTTCCGCCAGGCTCGGTTGGGACGTGGGCGACCTTGGTTCCCGGCGGCGCCAGCAGACCAAGCGGCTTTTCGATTTTCCAGGTTTCGCCGCCATCCAGACTGCGCGCCAGCAGGTGCTCGGACGGCCTCGTGTAATCGATGGAATGCTCGTGTTTCCCGAGCTTCCGCAAATGGAACGAGCCCGCCTCGAATCCAACCACAATCTCGTTGCCCCAAGACCAGATGCCATGGTTTGCAGGCCAGCCGGCGAACCTGCCGGGCTGTTTGTAGACGTCCACCGTGTGCTCGGCGGCATGCAGCGCCAGAAAGGCAACGAGAGACAACAGAGCAGACCGCACTACTTTTTCCTCCTTCACGGCTCTACCATCACCTTTAAGCAGTTGTTGCCACCCGTGGCACGGAACGCCTCGAGCCCCTTGTCGAGCGGGTATCGATCCGTCACCACCGCGCCAGCATCCAGCCGGCCGCTCGCCAGCAGATCGAGCGCGCGCGCCATCGTGTTCGGATTGTTATAAGACCCTCGAATCGTGATCTCGTTGTCGTTCACCCAGAACGGATTGATCTCGATGTTGTGATCCTTGTGGCACACGCCATACAGCATCACCGTCCCACCGCGCATCACCACTCCAAGCGTCTCCCGAACCGCTTCCACGTTCCCCGAGCAATCGAAAACGACCTCTGCGCCATCCGGGTATTGGCTGCGAATCGCCGCGCCTATAGCTTCCTTTGCCGGATCGATTACCCAAGACGCACCGAGCGCTTCCGCCCGCTTCCTTCTGCCCTCCTGCGGATCGATCATGATGACCTGGCTCGCCCCTTGCATCCGCGCCAGTTGCAGAATGATCGCCCCCATCGGGCCCGCGCCGAAAATGACGACGCGGTCTCCCGAAGTGATGCCCGCGAGATCGACGCCGCGCAAACAACACGCCACCGGTTCCGCCAGCGCGGCGTGCGCCAGCGGCAGACTCTTCGGAATCTTGAACGCCTGCGACACCGGCACCGCGCAAAACTCCGCGAAGCCTCCGGGTATGTTGACGCCGAGCGCCACCAGGTTCTTGCAGAGGTGCACTTTCCCCCGCCGGCAGAAGTCACACACGCCGCAGAGAATGTTGGGGTCCACCGCCACGTGGTCGCCGGGTGCGAATCCGTCGACGCCGTCTCCCACCGATTCCACAACCCCGGCGTATTCGTGCCCCGGAATCAGCGGCAGATTCGCCGGATACAGTCCGTGGAGAATATGCGGGTCGGTGCCGCAGATCCCCGAGGCCGCCACCCGCAACAGCAGCGTGCGCGGACGAACTTCGGGTTTACCTGCGTTGACGAGGCTGAGCTTCCCGACCTCCGGTATTTGTAAGGCGAGCATGGTTGCTCCTTTGAGCGCTCTCAGAAGTACGTATCGTCCGCGGCGAACGGCACCACGTGCATGTACTTGTAGTTTTCCAGGTCGACACCGCGGCGGCACGCCATGTAGTAAAGCAGCCAGAGCTGCGATTGGTAGAGCACCAATGCGTCGAACAGCGGGTGCGCGGCTGGAGCCAGTTCCTTGCCGTCGAACACCACGGTCTTCGCGCCATTGCCGTGACCGAACTGAATCGCAGCGTCCGCGAACCGGCGCGAGCCGTCGTTGCCGGTCAGGATCAGCATAGTCGGTTCTCCGGGACGAACAATTTCGAGTGGGCCGTGCCGGAACTCGCCCGTGTGAATGTAAGCGCAGTATTCCTTTAGGAATTCGCCGAACATGTCGTAGGCCATCATGTGGCCTAGCGTGTAGGAAGCGCCTGCCGAGAGCACCAGCAGCTTGCCCGAATCCAGTTCCGGCGCCAGACGCTCCGCCATTTCGCGGCTCGGCTCGGCGATATCGCGCAGCAGTTGCGGCAGTGCTTCCAACGCTTTCTCAAACTCTGCAATTTCCGCCGACCACTCGCCATGCTCGCACGCCAGTTCTACCACCAGCAGCATGGTCAGATACGCGGGAGAACTGTAGAGTGCGATGGATTCATACGTGACGGCCCACGTCGCACCTTTGGCCAATTCGGCGTCCGGACGCCGTGTAATCACGAATATCGGGACCCCTTGTTCCAGAAGCCGCTCTTTGGTTCGTACCGTGTCCATCGTCTTGCCGGAGTAGCTGGCAGTGATGGCGATCGAGTCCTTGTCGAGCACTGTGGGGTGCACACTGAGAATGTCCGGCCCCAGCAGATAGTTCACGGGCAGCTTCAAATAATGCAAGCCGGCCCAATAACCGCTGTAGAGTGCTGCCGCGGAACCGCCGCTGGCGGTAAAGACAATATTTCTCGGCTTGCGCGCGATAATCTCTTTGGCCACTTGCCGGATAGCGGGCCGCTTCTCGCTCCACATGCGCGCCAGCTCATCGGCGACCACGGGAGCCGAGAAGATCTCGGCCTTCAAGTTTTTCTCTTCTAACGTCTTTGTCTGCGACATGTCCTTCTCTAGTTTTTGGTTTTCACTGCTGCGAGTGCTTCCTCTAAGGAGTCCATCACTTTGTAGCGGGGCCGATAGCCAAGCAGCCTCTGGGCTTTGTCGA
>JBEKHU010000260.1:0-5422 GCA_050012115.1 Bryobacteraceae bacterium
GCCTGGCCGACTATCCCTCCGCGATCCCCAAGCTGCGCTCCTACGGTGACACCTACACCGAGCGCAGCCTCCTTTACGCCGAGAACCTGGACAACATCGCCATTCACGGCCGTGGAACAATCGATGGCCAGGGTGCGGCATTCCGCGGCGAATACAAGGTGCGGCCTTTCTTGATCCGGATGATCGACTGCCGCGACGTTTCTATCCGCGACATTCGGCTTCGCGATGCCGCAATGTGGGCTCTGCATCTGTTGGCTTGCGACGACGTGGTCATCGACGGCGTCAGCCTCCGCAGCCGCGTCAACCCCAATAACGACGGCATCGATGTTGACTCCTGCCGGCGCGTCCGGATCTCCAATTGCGAGATCAGCACGATCGACGACAGCATCGTGCTCAAGAGTTGCACCGGCCGGCCCTGCCAGGAGATCGTCGTGACCAACTGCGTGCTGAGCACCGATTGTTCCGCCCTCAAGCTCGGCACCGAATCAAACGGCGGCTTCGAGAACATTGCCTTCAGCAACTGCACTATCTACGACACCCGCGGCACGGGCATCGCAGTTTTGCAAGTAGATGGCGGCCTGCTCGAGCGCCTTGCGATCTCCAACATCACCATGAAAAACGTGGCGATCCCCATCTTCATCCGCCTGGGAGACCGCGGCCGGCCGTTCATCGCCGGCGCGCCCCGCCCCGGCGTCGGCGACATGCGCAATGTGCGTATCGCCAACGTGGAGGCCGTCGGTTCTGGCGCCAACGGTTGCTTTATATCTGGAATCCCGGGCCGCTCGATTGAGCGTCTGTCTCTCGATGGAATCCGCATTTCATTTGCCGGCGGCGGGTCGAGCGCGGATGCGGCGCGCGCAGTCCCGGAACTGCCCGACGCTTATCCGGTTGTTGATCGCTTCGGCGTCATGCCCGCCTATGGCCTCTTCTGCCGCCACGTCAGCAACCTCACTCTGCGGGACGTAGCGCTGCGTGCGGAGCGCCCGGAGCCCCGGCCCGCGCTGGTTTGCGATGATGTCGACGGCTTGGCGCTGCATGGAGGCGAATTCGCGGCCACTGGCCAGTCTGGACCGTCCGTGCTGTTGAGAGATGTGCGCGAGGCGATCGTCGAAGGCTGCCGCGCTTCCGCCGAGGCGAGCGCTTTCGTGGGCGTCTCAGGCTCACGCAGCGCCAGAATCAGCATCATCGGCAACCACCTGGCCCGCGCCTCCAGAGCGGTCGAAGCCGCCGCCGGTGTCCCTGCGGATGCGTTGTTCCTGGCTGCGAACCGCGAGTAATGTCCGTGCCGCTCTCCACCCCATCCCCGCGTCCATCGCCGCTGCGCTGGTGGGCGGTTACGATGTTGTTCCTAGCGACGGTGATCAACTACCTGGACCGGCAGGCGCTGTCGATTCTGGCGCCGGAACTGCGCGACCGCTTCCATATGACCAACGTCGACTACTCGCGCATCCTGTTCGCGTTCCTTCTCGCGTACCTCATCATGCAAGGCGTCTCCGGAAGGTTGATGGACAAGCTGGGCACGCGCCGCGGATTCTCCCTGACCATCGCCTGGTGGTCCGCGGCGGCCATGCTGCATGCCGTCGCGACATCGGCGCGCTCATTCGGGGTCTGTCGTTTCCTGCTCGGAATGGGCGAGGCGGGAAATTGGCCCGGCGGCGTGAAAGTGGTTTCGGAATGGTTCCCCGCGCGGGAACGCGCTTTCGCCATCGGGCTCTTCAACAGCGGCTCCACCTTGGGCGCGGTCATTGCGCCGCCGCTCGTGGTGAGCATCGTTTCGCTGTGGGGGTGGCAGGCCGCGTTTCTCATGACGGGAGCGATCGGCTTCGCGTGGCTGGCGTTGTGGCTGGCGACGGTGCGCCCGCCGCTGCATCCTCCGGAGGACGGCCCGCCGGCTCCGGCGGTCCAACGCCGCTGGCTCGACCTGCTGCGTTATCGCGAGGTGTGGGCGCTGGTCGGCGGCCGTTTGTTGGCCGACCCCGTGTGGTGGTTTTATGTCTTCTGGCTCCCCGAATACCTGCGCCGGGCGCGGCACTTCACGCTCGCCGAGATCGGCTACTTCGCCTGGATTCCCTTTCTGACCGCCGGCGTCGGCTGCCTCGCGGGCGGCATGGCGTCGGGCTGGCTGATCCGCCGCGGCTGGCGCGTTCTTCCAGCGCGCAAGATCGTCATGGCCGTTAGCGCGCTGGCTATGCTCTCCGGCATCCCCGCTGTGCTCGCGGCTGAGGCCTGGGTCGCGCTGGCCTGGATCAGCGCCGTGACCCTCTTCTACCAAATGTGGTCCGCCAATATTCTCACCCTCGCCGCCGACCTGTTTCCTCAACACGAGGTCGCCTCGGTCTCGGGTCTCAGCGGCGCCGGCGCGGCCCTCGGTGGCATGTGCTTCAACCTGCTCGTTGGCCTGATCGTCGACCGCTTCTCCTACGTGCCGGTTTTCCTGCTGGCGGGCGTCATGCCGCTGGTGGCGGCATCTTTCATCTTCGCGGGCATCCGCGAGCGCCGCATGGAACGCTCGCCCGCCTGACCTCCGGCTGGCTGCCGGCGGAACGCCCCCTGAACGCGCCGCCTGCGTCCGGTCTTCTGGCGCTTGTTGAACCTGCCGCCCCGGTGCGAAGCTCGCAACGCGGTCCACGGGATTTCTGCCGCCGGCTCCTAGGGTTGGAGCGAATTCGCTTGAGCGTCCCGCTCTTCGTCCAAATCGGGCTGAGTCGCCTCTCTGCCGCCGCGCGCCGCCCGCTCCACCGCCAGGCGCATCTCCCAGGCGGTGACGTACCGCAGTTCGATCTGCCGCCGCTGGCACTCTGCGGACAGCAGGCGGAACGCGTTGTCCAGCTCTCCGCTCAGCAACGCCGCGAGGGTGCTGTCCTGTGCGCCATGGGAGTGGATCTTCAGGAAGATATCCGCGCCGATGCGCGGCGCAAGCTCCAGCCAGCCTCGGACCCGCGGCGCCGTCGCCACGTCGCGTGCGGATAGCTCCGCCGCTTCGAGCTTCGCCAGAAAGCGGCCCTCGCCCCAACGTACGCCGATCGGCCCCGGAATCATCAGCAGATCGCCAGGCTCCCACAGACCCGCACGCACCACCGGCCCACGCTCGTGCGAACGGGGACGCGCCGGATCGTCGATCGCCCAGTAAATGCAGTTCACCTGCCGCACCTGCGTCGGTTCGTCCCCCGAGGGCATCGTGAAATCGGCATAGCAGCCCAAGTCGCGCAGCAGCGTGATTTCGTTGTTCAAACCGCAACACAGGCCGTCCGGCCGCGAGTTGTCCAGCGCCCAGTTGCCGTGGATGAAACCGAACATCAGCCGGCCGTCCACCTTCCGCAGCAGCCCGTGCACCTCGTGCAGACGTCCCGTGAAGCGCTGGATCTTCCCGATGAAGCCGGTCTCGTGATCGTGATCGTGGTGCAAGTGCACTTCCACGTCGCCGAAGCCCGCGTGCACCATCTCCGCCAGCGGGTCCAGCAGGTGCGGCCTGTACTCTTCCTCCGCATAGAAGAAGGAGTATTGGGCGCAGCGGCCGGTGGAATCGACGTTTCGCCTCGAGATCTCAGGCCATGCATTGCGCCACGCCCGCACGCGCCGCTCGGCGGTCTCTTCGCTGGCTTTGTGCCACAGTGGCTCGAAGTGGTCCGCGATCGTCAGCCAGACGCGCTCCGGCCGAGGCGTCCGCTGCAGCCGGCGCAGCACCCGCCCCCGGGCGTAGGAAGGGAACCAGATCTCTGCGTGACGGGTCAGCGCCATCTTCGGGTACGCTTCTAAGGCTACCAGTTTGCTTGAAAAGCGGCGCGCTCCTTCTATGCTATCGTTAGCTTGGAATGAGGCCAGGGGCGCCTCCATTCTCCGCTTATGGGTCTCTATCCTCAAGTCCTCCAGCGGCTCTTTCTGCCGCTCTATTACGGGATTCGCGGACGGCATTATGCGCGCTACCGGCGCTTGCTCGAGCAGAGCCAGTGGCAGCCGCGCACGGAGGTCCTCGCATTCCAGTGGCGGAAGCTTTCGTGTCTGCTCGATCACGTTTTCGCCCATGTGCCCTACTATCGGCAGAAGTATGCGGCGGCGGGCATTCAACGGGGCGACATCCGCGGCCTGGCGGATTTCTCCCGGCTCCCTGTCCTGACACGCGATGAAATCCGCGTGCACCGCGAGGATCTGTGCGCGGCGAATGTCGCCCAACTTCTGCCGCATGCCACAGGCGGTTCCTCCGGCGTCCCAACCCGCTTCTACATCACACGCGACAGCTACGACTGGCGCACCGCCGCCGCTCATCGCGCCTACTCCTGGAGCGGCTGCGGGCTGGGCGAACTCACCCTCTACCTGTGGGGCGCGCCGATCGGCGCTCCGCCCCGCTGGAAACTGGCCAAGGTCCATGCCTTCAATGCGTTACAGCGACAGGAAATAGTCAGCACATTCTCCCAGAGCCCCGCCCTCTGGCAACGCGTCTACGCCTGGCACTGCCGCCGCCGTCCCGCCTTGATCGTCGGTTACGTCTCCAGCCTGGAGGCCTACGCCGAATACCTGGCCGCGCAATCCTTGACTCCTCCACCGCCGCGCGCCGTCATCAGTGCCGCCGAGCCGCTCGCGGCTGCCACGCGACGGCGCGTCGAAGCCTCGCTCGCAGCCCCGGTCTACAATACCTACGGCTCGCGTGAGTTTATGTCGGTCGCCGCCGAGTGCAGCGCCCACGCTGGCCTGCATATCCACGCCGAAAACCTGGTGGTGGAGACCGCCCTGCCGGCCGCTGCGGGAGCCTCCGACATTCTGATCACCGACCTGCATAACTACGGCATGCCGTTCGTGCGTTACGCCATCGGGGACATGGGAGTCCTGGACGATTCGCCCTGCGAGTGCGGGCGCGGCCTGCCCCGCATCCGTTCGATCGAGGGTCGTACCCTGGAGGTCCTGCGCACGCCCGACGGACGCGTGGTGCCGGGAGAAATCTTCCCTCACTTGATGAAGGAGTTCCCCGAGATTCGCGAGTTCCAGGCCAGGCAGCTTGCGCTCGACCATATCGTCATCTCCGCCGTTCTCGACCAGCCCCTTTCGGCGGCCCATCGCGAGCTCATGGAATCCGAGTTGCGCAAGGTCTTCGGCCCCGGCCTGCGGATCGATCTGGAGCGGCTGGACACAATCCCGCCGCTTGCCTCGGGCAAACGCAGAGTGACCATTGGATTGGGCGGTTAGACCTGGCACAGCGCGATGAACAACCGCGTCCTTCTGATCAGTTACCTGTTTCCGCCCGCCGGCGGCGTGGGCGTACAGCGCGCGCTGGCCATGGCGCGTTATCTGCCGCGGACGGGGCTCTCCGTCACCGTCCTGACGGCGCGGAACCCTGTCACGCACGTCTACGACGCCGCGCTCGAGGCCAGCATACCGGCCGAAGTGCGTGTTCACCGCACCCCTGCCCTGGAGCCGCCCTATGCCCTGC
>JBEKHU010000261.1:0-7428 GCA_050012115.1 Bryobacteraceae bacterium
ATCATCCCCATCCGCCGTTGCAACCTCTCCTGTGCCTACTGCAACGAGTACGACGACTTCTCCCGGCCGGTCGACACCGAGGTCATGCTCGAGCGCATCGACGACCTCGGCCGCCTGAGGACGTCCATCATCACCATCAGCGGCGGCGAGCCACTGCTGCATCCCGAGCTGGACCAGCTCATTCGCCGCATCCGCCGCCAGGGCGCCGTCGCCGGCCTCATCACCAACGGCTACCTGCTCACCGCCGACCGCATCCAGCGCCTCAACCGCGCCGGCCTCGACCACATGCAGATCTCCATCGACAACGTCAATCCCGACGAGGTGTCGAAGAAGAGCCTCAAGGTCCTGGACCGCAAGCTGAAGCTGCTCGCCGCCCACGCCCTGTTTCACGTCAACATCAACTCGGTCGTCGGCGGCGGCGTCAAGCACCCCGACGACGCCCTGGCCATCGCCCGCCGCTCCATCGAGCTCGGCTTCTCCTCCACCATCGGCATCATCCACGACCACGCCGGCCAGTTGAAGCCGCTCTCCTCGCGCGAGCGCGAAATCTACCTCGCCGTGAAAGCCCTGGAGAAGCGCAACTACTCCCAGCTCAGCGTCTTCCAGGAATCGATGGTCCACGGGCGCCCCAACCGCTGGCGCTGCCGTGCCGGCTCGCGCTACCTCTACGTCTGTGAAGACGGGCTGGTGCATTACTGTTCCCAGCAGCGTGGCTACCCCGCCCGGCCGCTGGCCGATTACGGCCCCGCCGACCTGCGCCGGGAGTACACCACCGAGAAGGCCTGCGCCCCCCACTGCACCATCTCCTGCGTGCACTACCTCTCGCTGTTCGACTCCTGGCGCGCTCCCCAGACCCTGCCCGACCCGCGCCCCTTCGACTCCGCCTCCGCCCAACCGCTGTTGCAAATCCACTCCGCGGCGCGTTGAAGACGCCCCCGGATTCCCCTCCCGGAAGCAGGAAAAAACACCGCCAAAACAGTGTGATTTCACGGTGTGGCGAAACACGCGGAGAATCTCGCTAAGTCCTTTAGAAAACCGTAGATACACGGTGAAGCACGGTGTGCGCGTAAAAATGCGCGGCTTAATGTTTCTAACCCCTTTGTTTGCCACAGATCCACCGTGACGCACGGTGCAGCGTGTTAATGTGGCACCTTAATGTTCGTAACTCCAATCATTGCAACAGATCCACCGTGGCGCACGGTGCAGCATGTTAATGTGCGTCAAAATGCGCGTTAAACTCCAATAACTCCTTTATTTGCCACAGATCCACCGTGACGCACCGTGACAATCGCGTAAGTCCTTTAAAATAGGGCAGTTGCGCACTTCGTGTGCACGGATTCGCCGCGAAATACGGCTAAGTCCTTTAGAAAACCGTAGATACACGGCAACGCAAAAAACCGGTGTTTTCACGGTAAAAACACGGTGAAATGCGGTGTTTTCACGGTAAAATCGCGGAGTGCCGCACGGTGGATCCGCACCGAAACCACGCTGCAACGCACGCTGAGCCACCGCCGGGGCCGCTCGGATTAAAGGCGAATACAGAGCGAACACACGTCTCCTCCGAAGCTCGCGATTCACCCCTCGTGTCGGTGCCCGGTCGCTCCACCCGAGCCCGAAAGCCGGCTCCGTTTCATCTGCTGGATCCGATGCTATTGGGCTTTGTGGATACCGTCCCGGGACTCCGACGTGTCCTTCCAGTCCCATGCGCCCGAGCGGGCCGGCAGGCCATTGGCGCCGGCGTATTGGTTGCGAATGGCCTGCGTTTTCGCGGCCCAATCGCCGAGCGGGTACAAAAGCTGACGGTAGATCAGATAGGTCATGTCCACGGTGCGAACCGGGAGATGATCCTTGACGTCATCGACCTGGTCGACAAACCGGCGGCCGTTGGCCTCGGCCACCCGCGGGTACCAGCTCTTGTACCAGGTGGCGACGGCATCTGAGAAAGCCTGGTTCCGTCGCTCGCGGATGTTCGCGGCAATATCCAGCGCCCGGTCGAGAGACGCCACCGCTTCGCCGCCGCGGCCTGCGCCGCCTGCAAGGCCGTGTTGACGCGCGCCAGGTCGAACAGCATGTCGATGTTCTGCCGGTAAAGCTCGGCAATGCCGATGTACAGCTCCAGGTTGTAGTGGTTGAACTGCACCTGTTGGAGATTCTGGTGCAGCAGGTCCAGCAGTTCGTCGTTCTCAGCCAGGAAACGGCCAGCCAGCTGCAAACGCCGTTCGCTCAGCGCAGCCCAGTCGTAACTCAAGGTGAGGACGCTCGCCGCAGGCGCCGGGGGCAGCGGCAGCGTCTGGTCCTCCGCCGGTTGCGGCGGGTGGTTGATGCGATCCCAGTCCCCCCAGATGGGCGTGCGCGCAGCGGAAGCCACACTCTCCCAGCTCTCCTTCCAAAACTGCCCCTGTTCGCTCATGAGCTGGTAAACGCGGCCCATGCCGCGGGCGCCTGGCCCGTAGAACAGCGGATAGAACAAGTTGATGAGCTCCTGCTCGCCCGCGGCCTTGGGGTGCCAGCCCGCCGCGGAACCGGTGGCATATCCCAGCCACATGACCTCGGGATGAATTCCGGTGTCCGCCCAGCCGGCGACGAACGTCCCCATCAGGTCGGCGTTTTTCCGCGCGGGTGTGTTCTCGATCGTGTCGAGCATCTGGCCTACATAACCGGGGCCGTGCTCCACCGCCTCATAGGCGCCGCCGGAGGTGCTGCGAATGTGGTCCGCCGGCGGCAGCATGTAGTAGTTCGAGAACAGGAACTCCTTCCAGCCCACCGTGGAAGTGAAGATCATTTGCCGGATGCCGTGCGCCTTGAACAGCGGGTCAAACTCCGGCCCATAGACCTCGGCGTTCACCATGTAGCTGGGTAGCGCAGCGATGTCGTCGGGCTTCATCGGATACTCGCCCCAGAACAATACCGTGCGGCCCCGGTCGTGCAGATAGCCCGCCGTCTTCGTCACGAACTCTGCCAGCAGTTTGCCAATGCTGCCTTTTTCTTTCGCGGCGTCGGCTTCGTTGCACTGGTCATTTTTTGCGAGCCCGACATAATATGGCTCGTCGGTGGAAAGCACAAAGTACTTCCCGCCCTTGTTCGCGTCCAGCAGATCCTGGAACAGTCCGGCATACAGCTTGTAGGTATCCGGATTGGTTACGCAGGCCTCGTAGTTACTCTCCGGATACTCGCGCAGAGCCGCGTATTGCGGGTGCTTCAGGATGAAAGCGATGTGACCCGGCCCGTCCAGATAGGGAATGACCTGGATGTGGTACGTCAGGCCGTAATCGGTGAGCTCCTGGAACTCGGCGGGAGAAAGCGCATACGGTTCCACCAGCGGCGCCGCGCTCTTGTACTGGAAATGGCCTTCGAGTTTGATGGCGAATCCGTTGATCTTATAGAAGGAGGCCTGGCGCAGCGCCTGCTTCAGGATCGGCAGAGGCTCGAGGTGATGAGCGTCGTCCCAGTAGATGATGCGCATCCCGAGATCGGGCCAATCGGTAATCTCGCCCTCCGGCAGCAGCCAGCGGCCGCCGCCCGGCTTCAGCAATTGAACGAGCGTCTGCACTCCATAGAACAGGCCTGGCGCGGCGTTGGCCGTCACGCGGATTTCCTGCGGCGCCAGTGTGAGCCGGTAGGCTTGCTCCGCGATCGAATCTTTGTCCTTGTCGGTGGCCCCGCCGATGGCGACGGATTGTGGGGCCACGGCCAGCCGGATCACTCCGCGGCCCGCGCCTGTCTCCGCGAGACGCAGGCCGAATCGTTCGCTCAACAGTTCTCTCAAAGACTGGACCGCGACGTCGTCCGCCTTCACACCGCGTTCCAGGACAACCTGCCAATCGTCCGTCAACGCAAAGTCCCGTGGTCCCAGCGTCACCGTTTGCGGAATCGGAAGAACGGTGTAACCGCGTGACGTCAAGGGGGACAGGGTCTCGGCCAGCAGGGGATGGATCCCAATGAGCAAAAGCAGAGCGGCTAGCTCGGGCAGGCCTGGTCCCGGCGTGAGGACTTTGAATCGAAACATCAGTTTTATCCTTGGACTGGAGTACGGATCGCTTCCGGATTATACAGGATTTCCATCGACGTTCCCGGCCACCGGTCGGCATGCGCCCCATCGCCTTCGTAGACCCGGAAACCCGGCTGCGCCGCATCCGGCGCCCCTTGCCGAAGGCCAGCCGCGGGGGGTGCGAACGCGCGCGTTTTGAAACTGCGGATTGAGCGCTGGCGCTGGGGCAACCCGCTCAGGTTGAGCGGGTTTTTGCAGATAAGCTATTTGTTTTCAATAAAAAGTCCGCTCAGGCTGAGCGGACTGCCTTTCTGGAGCAAGCGCCGCCCGGCCGCAGCCGCCCTACTCCAGCTCGATTCGCCGCAGGTGGACCCAGCTCTTCAGAGCGAAGGCCGCCAACAGGATCAGGACGAGCCAGCGCAGGCCGCCATCCAGCGTCGTCCAGGCCAGCACGGCCAGCACGCCGTAGGCGCTCAGCGCCTGGTAGAAGCGCCGGCGCGCGGCGGGGTCGGGCGTGGGCGTCTGGGGCATTCGGGCCGGTTACCTCTGGCGCGGCATGTTGTAGTTGAACACGAGCTGCAGCCGCGCCTCCATCCCTTTGAATCCGGCGGGCAGCGGCGGAAAGGGCACCGCGCCGCTGACGCCCGCCACGGCGGCCCGGTCGAGCGCGTTGGCGCCCGACTCTTCGGCGATCACCAGCTTCGTCACCTCGCCGTTGCGGTTGACCGCAAACTGGATCACCACCCGTCCCGAGCGCCCGAAGCGGATGCTCTCCGGCATCACGCTGAACCAACTGCGCCGCACCGCCGCCAGCACCTGGATCAGATACGGCTTGAAATCGACGCCTTGCGGGTCGCTCATCAGCTCCAACGCGCTTTGCCGCTGGGTCCCCGGCGAGCCCCGCTGCAGCAGGCTGTCCATGGCGCCCCCGGCGCCCTGGCCGTTGTCGCCGACCACCATGCCGGAGCCGCCCGCGCCGCTGCGGATCATCGCCCGCACGGCCTCGTCGACTCCCTCCTTGGGGACCTCGATCCTCGGCCCGCCCAGGCCCTGCCCCCTGGGTGAGCGATCCGGCCCGCCGACCGGCTCGAACGGGCTCTTTTTCTGCGGCGGCGGCGGTGGCTGCGTCTGCGGCAGCGCTGGCATCTTCAGCGCCGCCAGGTTATCCGACGGCGGAGCTTCGATGTGCGGCGCTTCAATCGTTTGCTCGGACGGCTTGGGCGGCAGCGGCGCGCCGGGCGGCGCGCTGCCCGGCGCGGGCCGCATCGCCGGAAGGTGGAGCTGGGGCTTGGGCAGCAGGCTGGCCAGGTCGACCTCCGCGGCCGGCGAGTTCACCTGCGGGGCCTTCTGGGTCAGCTTGAATTCCTTCTCGTCGAGCCGCGGCTCGACCAGCGGCGTCGCGTTCCGCATCGCCAGCTCGATCCGCCAGCGCTCGTCCGAACGCCCCGCCCCGCTGGGCGCGTTCCAGACGAACAGCACAATCGCCACGTGCCACATGACCGCGCCCAGGGCGGCGATGCGGTGGCGGCGCCGCGTCTCGGGTTCGCGCCACTCGATCAGGAACCCGGGTTCCCTCTGGTCGGCATGCCAATAACGCTGGAAATCGGACTGCATTCGCTCCGGAAGGGAAAGACGTCTTCTACGGGAGCCTTGTTGCGGACCGCAAGCTGAATCTCGCGGGGTCAGGGCGCTTTAGGCCTGCAAATGCCGCGCCACCAGCGCGGCGTGCTCTTCAATCTTAGCAAGGATCTCCCGCGCCAACTCCAGCGCGCGCTGGGCCGCGACGCCATCCACCAGCGGCGTCGCGCGCGTCTCCAGACAATCGAGGAAGTGCTCGAACTGGCGCTTCAACGGCTCGCCCTTCTGCACCGCCAACGGCCGGAAGCTCACCTGCCGCTCCGGGCCCACGCCGACCACGACGCAGTCCTGGCGGGCGTAGTCCACCGAGACGTATTGCCCGGGCTGGAAGAAGCGCAGCTTGCGCACCTTCTCGGTCGAAACGCGGCTGGCCGTGAGGTTGGCCACGCAGCCGTTGGGGAACGACAGCCGCACGTTGGCGATGTCCACCTTGTCGCTGAGGATGGAGATGCCCGCCGCGCGCACCTCGTCGGGCATGGCGCGGGTCATCGACAGCAGGATGTCGAGGTCGTGGATCATCAGGTCGGAGACCACGCTCACGTCGAGGCTGCGCGGGGTGAACAGGCTCAGCCTATGGATCTCGAAGAACAGCGGAATCGTGGCCACCGCCATGGCCGCCTGCACGGCCGGGTTGAAGCGCTCGAGGTGGCCGCACTGCAGCACGCGCCCGCGCTGGCCGGCCTTCTCCACTAGCGCCCGAGCCTCGCCCGCGCTCGCGGCGATGGGCTTTTCCACCAGCACGTCGAGCCCCTCGTCCAGCAGCCGGCACGCGACCTCGCAGTGCGCCACGGTCGGCACGGCGACGATGGCCGCGTCGGCGCTGGCCGCCGCCTGCTCCAGCGTCGCGAGCACCGGACAGCCGAATTCCGCCGCGGCCGCCTGCGCCCGTTCTTGATCGGTATCGACAACGCCGGCCAGCACGGCGCGCTCCGACTCGCGGACCACCCGCAGGTGATTGCGCCCGAAGGCGCCCGCTCCGACGACGGCGATGCGGCGTTTATCGCTCATGCTTGCACCCGGGCTTTCTCCGGATCTTTCTCCGGGTCTTTTCCCGGATCTGGCTCCGGCCGGCAGCCGACGATGGCGATGCCCGCTTCGGCGGCCAGCGACAACATCTCGTCCCGGTCCAGCAGCAGCGTGCGGCCGGCGTCCACGGCCAGCGCCGTCGCGCCACACTCGGCCATCGCGCGGATGGTGCCCGGCCCGGCCACCGGCACGTCGAACAGCAGGTGCTGGCGGCGGTGCGAGACTTTGACCAGCCGCAGCGGGCGGCCATTCACCAGCGCGGCGGCGCGGCGCAGCATCGCGTCGGTGCCCTCCATCGCCTCCACCGCCACGCAGGCGCGCTCGCTGACCGCCACGCTCTGGCCGACGTCGACCCGCGCCAGCGCGTGGGCCACGCGGCGCCCGTATTGAATGTCCTTCTGCTCCTCATCGTCCGGCTGGCGGCGGGCGAGCGAGCCAACGCCAGCCAGCAACGGCTTCAGCAGCAGCGTCGAATCGGCCAACCGGATGCCCTCCTTCTCCAACTCGCGCTGGACGCCGCCGATGAGCGCGTCCGTATTGCGCTCGGGCAGGGACGCGAGCAGCTTGAACAGGCGCCAGTCCGGTTTGAGCGTGGAGAAGATCGAGGTGTGCTTCACCTGGCCGGCCATGATCACCTGGCTGATTCCCTCCTGGTGCAGGATGTCGATCAGCCGGCTCAGCTCGGCGATGGTGAGCCAGTGGCAGGCGACGCCCAGGGACTCAACCTCGGGCGGCGCGTTGTCGCGGATCGCCAGCACGACCACCTCGTGGCCCAG
>JBEKHU010000262.1:0-5413 GCA_050012115.1 Bryobacteraceae bacterium
GCTCCCCGCCGCTCCCTATCGCGATCCGCAGCAACTGGGCTACGGCCTGCTGGGCATGGCCTTCTACTACTACCTCACGCGCGACCCTGACATCCTGAACGAAATCGACGCCGTCCGAACGTATATCCGCGACAACTATTGGAACCCGGATCTCGGCGCCATGCAGTGGATGCTCCAGGACTACCAGGGCACGAGCGCGACCAGCCTGCAACTCGTCGCCACGCTCGACCAGCTCAACACCCACATGGCGATGATCGGCCGCTTCGTGCCCGGCGCCCTCGGCCTCGAGTGGCGCGACAACGCCTGCGGGTATGCCCACAGCATCATCAACGTGTTCTATAACCGGCAGCAGAATCTGTTCTTCCTCTCGGCGGACCAGCCCTCGGATCTCGATCTGACGCAAAGCACCACCGATTTCGGCCACAACAGCAAGGCGATGTGGATGATCCTCAATTCGGGCCGCTTTTGTGGCGATAGAGCACTGGTGAATTTCGCCCTGACGAACAGCCCGCCGCTGCTGGCGCGGGCCTGGCGCGATCAGGCCGGCACATGGGCCGGCAACATCGGTCCCTCGGGCATCGACCCGACCACGGACTGGTGGATGCATGCCGAACTCGACCAGTTCTCGGGCACTCTGGCTCTCCGCGACCCGTCCTTTGCGACACGTCTGAGCAGCAGTTACGCCTACTGGTTCCAATACTGGGTCGACCACACCTACGGCGAAGTCTGGAACACGGTCGATACGACGACCGGCCTCTCGACCAACGTCTGGCCCAAGGAGTGGCCCTGGAAAAACGGCTACCACAGCTTCGAGCACGCGCTGGTGGGCTACATTACGACGGCGGCTCTCAAGGACAACTCCGTACCCCTGTACTTCGCCTTTGAGAACCGTCCGGACGAGAGCCTGATCCAGCCCTACTTCTTCGACGGGACCGTTCAGTCGTATGAAGAACTCCCGTCCGGCGGTGAGACGGTCCAGCGCGTGACGTTCTCCGATGTGAATGTGAACATGGGCGCGGGCATCCAGAAGCGGCCCTGCATCGAGGGGCGGCCGCCGCGGGGCGAATGCGCGCCTTTCCACGGTGGGACGCCGTTGCGTTCCCCTAACGCTATCGAGCCGCCACCTCGGGCAACTTCAGTCGAGAATCAGTGATCTCGGCGTGGCGGAGAGCCCGTCAATAGGGCCAACAACCCGCAATTTAACCCCATTGTGATACGCTCTAATGTTCGACATCTTTCGAGCGGACGTCGAAGTCTGTCATAAGACGTCCCAAATGATCCTGGGGAGCAATTCACGTGAAGGTTTACGAAAGCACCGAAGTCCGAAATGTGGCCCTCGTCGGCCACGGGAATAGCGGAAAGACGTCGCTTGCGGCGGGCATGTCCTATGCCGCCGGAGTGACGAACCGGCTGACCCGGGTGGACGAGGGCAACACGCTGACGGATTACGACGACGAGGAAATCAGCCGCAAGATCACAATCTCCACCGCGCTGGTGGCGCTCGAGTGGAAGAAGATGAAGCTCAACGTGTTCGACACGCCGGGCTTCAACCTCTTCATGTACGACACGAAAATGGCGCTGGCACCGGCGGACGCGGCGCTGCTGGTCGTGGACGGGGTCGCCGGCGTCGAGGTTCAGACCGAGAAGGTTTGGGAATACTCGGAAGAGTTCAAGCTGCCGCGCGCTTTCTTCATCAACCGGTTGGACCGCGAGCGTAGCGACTTCGATCGGACCGTCGCCAACATCCAGGATTTCTTCGGACGCCACGCCATCCCGGTCGCCCTGCCGATCGGGGCGGAGAAGGAGTTCCAGGGCGTGGTGGACCTGATCCACATGAAGGCCTATACTTATACGCGCGATGGCGACGGCAAGGGCAAGGAGATTCCCATCCCCGGCTCGCTGGCTGAGCGCGCCAAGGCGCTGCACGAGCAGCTCATTGAAAACATCGCCGAGGGCAAGGATGAGCTCATGGAGGAGTTTTTCTCTACGGGCACTTTGCCGCCCGAGCACATCTACGCCGGCCTGCACGAGTTGATCAAAGAAGACAAACTGTACCCCATCCTGTGCGGCGCGGCGCTGCGCAATGCGGGCACGGATCTGGTGATGGATTTCCTGGTCGAGTTCACGCCGAGCCCGGCCGAGCGCCCGGCACTGAAGGCCCTGTCCGGTGAGACGGAAGTGGAGCGGCCGATCAGCGACAAAGAGCGCGTGTCGGCTTACGTCTTCAAGACGATCGCCGATCCGTTCGCCGGGCGCCTCTCGTTTTTCAAGGTCTGCTCCGGCGTGTTGAAAAACGACGCCGCGCTGATCTCGGTCCGCAGCGGCAGCCAGGAACGCCTGGCGCACGTGAGCGTGCCGCAGGGTAAGCAACTGCTGCCTGTGAACGAGTTGCACGCGGGCGACATCGGCGTGGTCGCCAAGCTGAAGGACGTGCTGACCGGCGACACCCTGTGCGAGAAGGGCGACACGATCTCGTTCCCCAAGGTCCAGGTCGCCGAACCGTCCATCGCCTACGCCATCGCTGCCAAGAGCCGCAACGACGAGGATCGCATGGGCAACGCCATGCAGCGGATCCTGGAAGAGGATCCCGGCCTGCGCTTCTATCGCGACGCGCAGACGAAGGACTTCCTGCTGGCGGGCAGCGGGGGGCAGCACGTTGAGATTGTCGTCAGCCGCATGAAGAAGCGCTACAACGTGGACGTCGAATTGCGCGCGCCGAAAATCCCCTACCGCGAGACCATCCGCGGCCATGCCGACGTGCACGGCCGCCACAAGAAACAGACCGGCGGCCACGGCCAGTTCGGCGACATCAAGGTGAAGGTGGATCCGCTCGAGCGCGGCGCCGGGTTCGAGTTCGTCAACGACATCTTCGGCGGCTCGGTGCCGCGCAATTTCATTCCCGCGGTCGAGAAAGGCTTTATCGAGGCGGCCGCGCGCGGCTACCTGGCGGGCTATCCGATGGTGGACTTCAGGGTGACTCTCTACGACGGCCAGTATCACGACGTCGATTCCTCGGAAATGTCATTCAAAATGGCCGCCCGCAAAGCATTCAAGCTCGCCATGGAGCAGGCCAAGGCGACCCTGCTCGAACCGATCATGAAGGTCGAAGTCGTCGGACCGGTGGAGTTCGCCGGCGACCTGATGGGCGACATGAACAGCCGCCGCGGCCGCATCACCGGCATGGACGCCAAGGGCGGCACGCAGATAGTGCGGGCGCAGGTCCCGATGGCGGAGATGCTCGCCTACCAGAATGACCTGACCTCGATGACCCAGGGCCGCGCCTCATTCACCATGGAGTTCGACCATTACGACTACGTCCCGCAGTTGCAGTCCGATAAGATCATCGCCGCCGCGAAGGCCCTGATGACCGGCGAGGAAGAAGAGGAAGAATAACCTCTCGTTCCCGCAACGCGGCCTCTCATTCAATGGCCCGGAACCGTCTGGGGCGGCTTCGGGCCATTCTCTTGTGGTGCCTCGGAACGCGCTGCGAACTCACCCGGCCGGGGTTCCCATCGCAGTCGTTCGCGTCACCCTTGCACCGCATTCTCAAAGAATGCCCACGTCTGTCGCGCGCACTCCTGCCAGTCGTACCGCTGCGCCTGCCTCGAACCCCGCTGGATCATTCCTCGCCTTTCTTCCGGAGACGTGAGCAGCCTCTCCAGCGCCGTTCGAATCTCGTCCATGCTCATCGGGTCCACATAGCAGGCCGCGTCCCCAGCGACCTCCGGGAGTGAACCGGCTGCCGAAGCGAGGACCGGCACTCCGGCGGCCATCGCTTCGGCCACCGGGAATCCGAATCCTTCATACAGCGAAGGGTAGGCAAATAGCGTGGCTCCCGCCATGATCGCCGGCATGTCTTCCTCGGGGACATAACCCAGCCAGCGAACCCCTTCGGAACCGTGCCGCACCCGTGCTCTTGTTTGCGCATCCAGCCAGCCCGGCATTCCCACCAGAACCAACTCGAACTCTTCCCGCAGACTCGGCCGCATCCCTGCGTACGCATCCAGCAGTCTCCCGAGATTCTTCCTCGGCTCCAGCGTGCCCGCGAACAGTATGTAGGGCCGCGCCAGGCCGTACTTCCCGCGTATCGCCGCGCCGTGCTCGGGATCTCCGCGAAAGTACTCTTCCCGCACGCCTGAGTAGATCACGCGGATCCTGGAGTCTGGTATGTGCAGCGCAGCCATCAGATCCTGTTTCGTATTGTTCGAGACGGCGATCACCCGGCGGGCGCGGCTGACGATACGGGAGAAGAACGCTCTGTCCGCCTCAATTGTTTGCGGTGTGTGCAGCGCGGGCAGTCGGAACGTAGTTAGATCGTGGACTGTAGTGGTCAGCGCGATCCTATCGGGCGCATAGCGCACCAGATTGGATGCGTGGAATAGGTCCGCTCCACGTGTCGCCCATTTGGAAACTGGATTCCAGGCACCGTTGAGGCGCGTTGCGAACGCGGCCCGGGCCAGGGTCCCCAAGCGGCCCAGCGTCGACGAGTCGTGTCTCAGGTTGCCTGGATGGTCTAGGAAAGGGAAGCAGAATACTTCGTGGCCTTCTGCGGTCGCTCGAAGATATTTCTCCAAGTAGTATAAATACGATTTGACGCCCGCGCTTCTTACCAGGAAAGGCGTGCAATCCAGGCATATTCTCATGACATACGTTCCTGCGGGCTACCTGCGGCGCTAGGCTGCTGCGCGCGTCTTCGGCACATGAAACTCGCCACAAGATTATCAGATGGCGTTCGTGGCGACTGCCCCAGCCGGCCGTGCATCTCAATTGAGATCGCGTGCGGGCGTCATTCTTATTTGGAAGCGTTGAGAGTCGGTGCGGAACGCCCGACGCTCTGGATCTCGACATCGACGCGATCGCTCACGCGCAGGAACAGCAGGCTCGGATTCTTCAGGCCCCATTGAATGTAAGGCACCGTGAATCTCGTGTTGGCGACGATCTGGCCCGCTTGCGCATCGACCGTCACCGGCAGAGTCAGTTCGTGGTCCACATTCATCAGCCTGAACTTCCCATGCACCTGAACGGTCGAGGATCCCTGCGGCGCCAGGTTCCCCTGAACGCGGTCGGGTGTAAAAACGATCTCGGTGTATTTCTGGCTCTCGAGGATGCTGGCGTGCATGCGCTTGTCGCGCGATTCGTTGCCGCTTTCGCCGCTCATCGCGTCGACGATGAGCGCGCCGCTCGCCTTGCCCGTTGCTGAGTCAAATACGATCTTGCCGCTCTTCAATCGAAACGTCCCGTGCACCTGGTGCAGCGCCGTGTCCAGAGTCCAATGGACCTGGCTCTGTGGCGGGTCGAAGGTCCACACCATTTCGGCGGCGCTCAGCGGCAGCGCCGCACACGCCGCCAGCATCAACATCAGCAACATCCGCCCACCGGCCGAACGTCCGGCCGCGGTGCCTTTGGTGTTCTC
>JBEKHU010000263.1:0-5379 GCA_050012115.1 Bryobacteraceae bacterium
TCGAAGCGCTCATCGCTCACAATCGCGGCGGGCATCCGAGCTACCTGCTGGGGCAACACAGCAACACGGGCTTCTGGTACTACTATCTGGTCGTCCTGCCCATCAAGACCCCGATCCCGTTCCTGATCCTGGTGGCGCTCGGCGCCGTGGGCATATGGAACAAGCGCAAGCTCGAACCCATGCGCGCCCTGCCCCTGGTGTTCTCTCTGGCGATCATCGCCGTGGCGATGTTCAGCCGCATCAATATCGGCATCCGGCACGTACTTGCCGTGTATCTTGGGTTTTCCGTGCCCGCCGCATTCGCGACGATCGAGTTCATGCGGCACTCGGCCGGCAGAAGATGGGGCGCGTGGATTGCGGCGACGTGCGTGCTCTGGTTCCTGGCGTGCTCCGCTTTGGCACATCCCGACTACCTCGCCTACTGCAACGCCCTGGCCGGGGACCGGCCGGAGGCCGTGCTGGCCGACTCCGATCTGGATTGGGGCCAGGACATGCTACGCCTGAGCGAGCGGCTGCAGGAATTGGGGGCGACCGAGCTTACGTTCAACCCGTTTACGATCATGCGTTACGACAGGCACGGGTTTCCTCCCGTCAAGTTTGGTTCTGCTCAGAGACCGTCGCCGGGCTGGAACGCCGTCAGCATCACGGTATGGAAAGTCGCCCGTCTGGGACTGTACGAGACGTATCCTGACGTCCAACTCTGGCCCGACATCGCGACGCCTCGCGAGAGAGTCGGCCATTCGATTCTGCTGTACTATTTTCCGTATCCGGCGAGGGGAGGCGCGGCGCCCAGTCCTGCAGCGCAGACGCCCCCGCCCGGTTGGAAGTGAGCATCCGGCCGACCCCATCCGGGACAGGAGCCGATCTCAACGTGGCCGGTTGGCAATGCGGGAAGCCCGGCGGTCAAGGCGAGTGCAGGGAGCGGCCGGATGGAAGTTCCGTCAAGACCGGGCAGAGCCGCAGCCACGTGGTCGCCAATCGGAATGCTCATTCGGAACGAGCGCGTGGAGGCAGCTCGCCACTTCGTCCCGCTGTTGCCCTCGAATCTGTTGAGGAAACGGCGCTCCGCCGGCTCCCGAGGCCGGTGCTACAATCAGCAGAACGATGTTACACATCTTCGGGCCAGGGACGAAGCCCCGGAGGTATGTCCCCTTTCTTTGATCGGCAAACTGAATGACACTGATTTATGCCCAAAAAGCAAGATATAGGGGACCTCTGGCAATTTCCTGACAAAAACTACATATTACGATGGGCGAAAATTCTTTCCGCTTTTGCAGGAATTCAGGCGCTCGTCCAGATTGTTGCTTTTTTGTCAGGGATTCTTGTAGTCCGCAATCTGACAAAGGCAGATTATGCAGTCTACACAGTGGCGGCCAGCTCTCTTGTTATTCTCATCAGTCTTTCCGATCTCGGCATTGGCAATGCTTTGCTGGCCTTGGGCGGCAAGGTCTGGGACGATAAACTGCGAATCGGTCAACTGATTCGCACAGCGTTCAGATTGCGCCTGGCCTATTTCCTGTTCGGAGTACTCGTCTTCAGCGCCGTGCTCTTCTCGCTCAGTTTGAGAGCGGGCGCCTCGGTCAGGTCTACGATCGGTATCTGGGCGATACTTCTGGTCAACGCCCTGCTGCAGTTGAACTACACGATCTGGTCGACCGTTCCGCGGCTGCGTGCGGAGATCACCCGGCTGCAAGCGCTCGATATGTCAGCCGCGCTACTGCGCCTGGCGTTCATTGTCAGCGCCGCGCTCACCTTCATGAGCACGGCCATCGTTTTGATAATCAACGGCCTGGGCTATGGCCTGCAAGCGCTTTTCGGCTGGCGCTGGGCAAATAGCGCGATTGCACCGGAGGCGCGCGCAACGCCAGGCGACCGGCAGGCGATAATCCATCTTTCTAAGAATGAGATACCGAACGCTCTTTTCTACTGTGTCTATGGACAGGCCAGCGTGATCGTCATCTCTATTTTCGGGCACACAAAGGAGATTGCCGAAGTTGGAGCACTGTCCCGCCTGGGAGCGATGTTCACGATTCTTGGTTCCATTATGACCACTGTCGTTCTGCCGCGTTTCGCCCGGGTGCAGACACGGCACGAATTGATCAAAAAGTATATTCAGGTGGTTTGTTGCTATCTGGCCGGCGGAGGCGCACTGTTATTGCTGGCATTTCTGATCCCTGACCAGCTTGTCTGGGTGCTGGGCGGAAAATACAGAGGCCTTCAATCTGACGTCCGGTACATCGTGGCGGCGAGTCTTCTAATTTCCTTTATAGGCTTAGTTTTCTCAATGAATGCCGCGAAAGGCTGGGTCAGAGGCCTCTACTTCAGCATTCCGGTCATCGTTCTGTGCCAGATCGTGGTGGCAGCGTGGCTGAACCTCTCGACAGTCCGCGGGGCCGTGCTATTTGGAGCGCTGCCACTCACGGGTGGCCTGTTTGTTATGATTCCCCTCGCCTGGCGCGGAATCAGGCTTGCGCCAGAGAGTGTCGCCCCATGAGTGCGCCGTGTTGTCCTGCCTGTGGCCGAGACGCTGCCGAGCCGATCGAACGCCTCGACGTTGCGGACCAGCATGCGCTCCTTGCGCCAGCAGACCCGTGGTTGCAGCAGCGGCTTACCGCGGCCGCGGCGGAGTCGGCGTTGGAATACCAGATGCTCCGCTGCCCGCACTGCGGCCTGGAGTTCAGTTCGCCGCTGCGGGCGCCGTCCAGTGAATGGTATCGGCTGGCCTACGAGGCGTTGGATCTCTACCCGGCGGCGCGGTGGGAGTTCGATGAAGTCCTACGGCACGTCCACCAGGGCGAGGGCCTGCTGGAAATTGGGTGCGGCCCAGGGGCATTTCTGGAGAAATGCCGCCAGCGCGGCCTGGCCGCGTCGGGAGTCGATTTTTCCGAGCATGCGGTTCAGCTGTGCCAGGAGCGTGGGTTGCGCGCGCGCAAGCTGGATCTGGCCGGACAAACTGAAGCGGATGGTTGCGAGCGCGTCTCTCATATCGCCGGCTTTCACGTAATTGAACATCTCGATCGGCCCGACGCTCTCTTTCAGTTCGCCAGGCACTACGCGTTGCCTGCCTCGCAGCTCTGGCTCTCCGTGCCTTCCGATCGACGCCCCAGCCGCCGTTTCGGCCAACGCGACTTTCTGGACGAGCCGCCGCACCACCTGACGCGCTGGAACCGGACGGCGCTCGCCGAGATCGGCGCGCGCCACGGCTGGCGGCTGGCCCAGGTTTGGTACGAGCCACTGGCGATGAGGATGGCGGTGGGGTGGATCTCCGTCTCGTCGCGCGTTTATCTGCGCTGGAAAGCCGCGCAACGGTTCCGGCACAGGTGGGCCGAGCGCGCCTTCCGAGCGGCCTTCTTCCCCTTCGCCTGGCTCCAGAGGATGACCAGCCAGCGAGATCTCAGCGGGCATTCCATGTTGGCGCAGTTTGTCTTGGAGGCCGGCAAGCCGATCGCCGGTTGCGCGAGGAGTTCCTGATGGATTCTGTTGTTTGCACACTCTTCGAACGGGATTATCACTACGGCGTGGGCGCACTGGTGAACTCACTCTGCCAGCATGGATTCCGCGGCAAGGTCTATGCGGGATATCGCGGTGATCTGCCGCCCTGGGCCACGGCGGCCAGGCGCGAAAGCCGCTACTCGGAGCTGACCGTGGCGCCGCAATTGGTGCTGCGCTTCGTGCCACTCCCGACACAGGCGCATTTCACGAACCACAAGCCCGACTTCATGCTTTCGCTGTGGGACGATTACTGCCCGAAGGCCGGTGCGCTCTTCTACTTCGACCCGGACATCCTCGTCGAATGTCGTTGGTCCTTCTTCGAGGAGTGGATTCGATTTGGCGTAGCCGTGTGCGCCGACATCAATCCTCTGCTGAGTGCGGATCACCCGCTGCGCCACGCCTGGCGAGAGTACTTCGAGCCGCATGGCGTCCGGTTCATCCAGCAGCAGTCGACCGCGTTCAACGGCGGTTTCGCCGGCGTGTCAAGGCAACACCGTAACTTCCTCAAGACATGGCAGCGACTGCAGCAGTTGATGGAACCAGCGGTGGGAGGGCTGCAGAATCGAGACCTCAGAGACCGCACCTTCCTCTTTCACCTGACGGACCAGGACGCGCTCAATGCCGCCACGATGGCATGCGAGGAGCCCGTAAGTTCCGCCGGCTTGGAGGGGATGGATTTCGTGCACGGTGGCGGATTCTGCATCATGACCCACGCCGGCGGCGGCGTAAAACCATGGAAGAAAAAGATGCTGTGGAGCGCGCTTCGGGCGATCCCTCCCCGCCGCAGCGACAAGGCATTTCTGCGGTACGCGAAGTCCCCGATCCAGCTTTACTCGCCGATGCGGCTGGGCCTGAAGAAACTGGATCTTCTGGCCGGCTCGGCGCTCGGCCGGTACATCCATGTTTGAGCGGTGATTGCCGGCCGCCTACATCTCCCTGCGATTCTCAAGCGATTTCGACATCGTGACCTCATCGGCGTACTCGAGATCGCTGCCGACAGGAATGCCCATGGCGATGCGCGTGGCGCGGACGCCCAGGGGCTTGAGCAGGCGCGCCAGGTACGCCGCGGTGGCCTCGCCTTCGACCGTGGGGTTGGTGGCGAGGATGATCTCGCGCACCGTGCCGTCCTGCAGCCGTGTGAGCAGCTCTTTGATATGCAACTGCTCAGGGCCCACGCCGCGCAGCGGGCTGATAGAGCCGTGCAGCACGTGGTAGACGCCGTCGAACATGCGCGTCGTCTCAATCGGAAGAATACTGGGCGGCTCTTCGACGACGCAGATCTTCGTCCGGTCGCGGTGCGGATCGGTGCAGTATGGACAGAGTTCGGCCTCGCTGATGTTGCCGCAGACCGTGCAAAGACCAAGCTTCTCCTTCACGTCCACGAGCGCGACCACCAGACGATCGACGTCCTCTCGCGGCGTGCGCAATAAGTGGAAGGCAATGCGTTGCGCGGACTTCTGTCCGATTCCGGGCAGGCGTTTCACTTCGGCGATCAGGCGGGCGAGGGGTTCGGCAAAGTCAGGCATCGGCGTGCTCTTGTGGGACAACAGCCAGGCGCTCTCTCAAGAACGCACCCCAGCTATTCCCTTCCCACTTTAGATCAGGCCGGGGGGCAGGCCCATGCCGCCCAGCATGCCGGCAGTCTTCTTCTGGGCTTCTTCATCGACTTTGCGCGCGGCTTCGCTGAAGGCCGCCTGAACCATGTCCTGGAGCATCTCCGCATCCCCGGCCGCTTCCGGGTCGATTTTCACTCCGAGGCAGTTCTTATGGCCGTCCAATTGAACGGTCACCATGCCGCCGCCGGCGGAGGCCTCCACGCGAATGGCGGCGATCTCCTCCTGCAAGCGCGCCTGCATCTGCTGGGCCTGCTTCATCATGCCCTGGATG
>JBEKHU010000264.1:0-5376 GCA_050012115.1 Bryobacteraceae bacterium
TTTGCGAGCCCCGTAACGCCGTGCGGATTTCTCATTTGTCCAGAGAAGGAGAGAGCTAAAAATGTCCGGAGCACCATATACCCCCCAGCCTGGCTACACACCGCCCCCGCGTGACAGCTCGGGGATGAAGTTCGCGATCCTGTTCGGCGCGGTCATCGCGTTGATCGCCGCCAACATCTTCCTGTACCTGCAAATCGACAACCTGAAGCAGCAGACTGCCAAGATGCAGGAATCGATTCTGAATGAAGTCGGACGCGTGCGTGAGACCGAGAGCGTGACGACCGCCGCCGCGAAGAAGAGTATTCAGGACCTGCAGACTGAGTTAGGCGAAGCGCGGAGACAGGCGAACCAGGCGGCGGGGCAAGCCAAAATCGACGCGACAAAACGAGCCGAAGAGCTGGCGGCGCGACTGGCGGCGCAGCAGCAACAGCAGAAGCAGGAACTGCAGAGCCAGATCAACAAGGTGGATGAGGCCGCGACATCCAAGATCGGCGCCGTGTCGAGCGACGTTTCGAACGTGAAAACCGAGGTTTCCGCCAACAAGGCCGAACTCGACAAGACGATCGCCACGTTGCACAGCACCCAGGGCGACCTGGGAGTGCAGAGCGGGCTGATCGCGACCAATGGAAAAGAGCTGGCGGCGCTGAAGGCGCTGAATGATCGCAATTACTTCGAGTTCACCCTCGCGAAAAAGACGAAGGGGCCGCAGCGGGTGGGCGACATCATGCTGCAGCTCAAGAACGTCGATCCGAAGAAGAACCGATTCACGGTCAGCGTTACGGCCGACGACAAGGTGGTGGAGAAGCGGGACAAAGGCGTGAACGAGCCGATCCAGTTCTACACCTCCAAGGCGCGGCAGCCCTACGAGATCGTGGTCAACAACGTGAAGAAGGACCAGATTGCCGGTTACCTGGCCACGCCGAAGGTGCAGGGCGGGCGTTAACAACAACTCAGCCATTGGGAGACCGCCGGGGCCGCTTCTGCTCCGGCGGTCTTCGTGTCTCGGGCGGAAGGCGCACCCTGTTGCGTGCCCCGTAGATCTGCGACGGGACGACCCCGCAGCATGGCAGAACCTCTAACGTCCCACAGATTCACGGTGGCGAGCGGCTGGGGCGCGCCGGCGGATGGACATGGGTGACGGCTGGAGTGCGTTCGCGGCCGGCAGTCAGTTACTGCGCAGCAACGCGTTGGGCCAGTGTATTGTGGGATCCCACTAGGGGCGCGGCAGCGCGGCGAGCAGCGCCTCGATGTCGTACGAACTCACGTAGAAGTGCGGCGAGAGACGCACCCAGCCCTGGCGCGGCGAGGTCAGGAAGCCGCCGTCGCGCAAGCGGGAGTGGACCAGGCGGGCATCGATTTGCGGATGGCGGATGCAGACGATGCCGGAGGTGTTGGAAGGCGTGCGCGGCGGGCCGAGAACTTCGTAGCCCAGCTTCCCTGCCCCCTCCGCCAACTGGTCCGTCAGCGCCTGGACCGCGGGAGCGATTCTTTCGACGCCGGCCTCCAGAATCAGCTCCAGCGACGCGCGGAGGCCGAACAAGCCGATGGTGTTCAGGGTCCCGCACTCATAGCGGCCGGCGTCGGGGCGCGGCGTCATGTCGCGGGAGGCGTAGTCGTTGTAACCGGCAACGGTGGTCCAGCCGAATTCGACCGGCTGGATGCGGTCCTGCCACGCCTTTTCGACGTACAACAGGCCCTGCCCTTCCGGGCCGAGCAGCCACTTGTGACCGTCGGCGGCGAAGGCCTGAATGTTCGTAGCCCGGACGTCGAAGGGAAAAGTTCCGAGGCCCTGAATGGCGTCGACGAAGAAGAAAACGCCTTCCCGGCGGCAGATGTCGACGATGGCGGCGAGGTCCGCACGATATCCGCTCAGGTACTGGACGAAGCTGATCGCCAGCAGGCGCGCGCCGCGGGTTGCGGCGGCGATGGTTTCCAGCGGGTCGAAGCAGGAAAGCCAATCGACAGTCACCCCGCGCGACTCCTCGATTTTCTTCCAAATGTAGTAGTTAGCGGGAAACTCCTCGCGGAAAGCCACAATGCGATCGCCGGGCTGCCAGGGGAAGCCGAGAGCAACGGTGGCAATGCCTTCGGATGTGTTCTTAACAAAGGCGATTTCCGAAACCTCGGCATTCACCAAGCGTGCGGCGGTGTTGCGGGTGGCGGCGTAGGCGGCCAGCCAATCCCCATAATGGAACGAGCCGTTGAGGCACGCGTCCTCGGCCAGATCCTGCATCGCCTTGGCGGTCCGGCGGGGCAAGGGCGCGACGGCGGCGTGGTTGAGGTAGACGAACCGCTCCGTGACGGGGAATTCGTCGCGCCAGGCTTGCCACAGTGGAATATCTTCACGCACAGGTGCATGCATCTGCTGATTCTCGTAACCCATCTCTATGACTGTACGTTAGACAGCATAGGGGGCGGGAACGGCCGCGGTGTGATTGGTCTATACTGAGGCCAGATTTCCACGCCTGACTGGAGCGACCCATGAACTTCCGAAGGATGCGTCAGATTGTCGCGATGCTGGCCATCGGCGCGCTGGCAGCCCTGCCACTGCCCGCCGATGACAAGAAGAAGGATCCAGACGAAATCGGCAACCGCAAGGTCGACGGCAGGGTGAACTGGTATTCCATGGAGAAAGAGATCGCCATGGGCAAGCAGTACGCCATGGAGATCGAGCGCCAGGCCAAGATCGTGGACGACCCGATTATCGCCGAATATGTGAACCGGGTCGGCCAGAACCTTGTGCGCAACTCGGACGTGAAGGTGCCGGTGAGCATCAAGGTGCTCGAAACCGACGAGCCCAATGCGATGGCGCTGCCGGGCGGGTTCTTCTTCGTCAACACGGGGTTGCTCAAGCTGGCGCAAAACGAGAGCGAGGTCGCGGGCGTCATGGGCCACGAACTGGCGCACATCGCCGCGCGCCACGCCACGCGGCAGATGACGCGGGCGGGCATCGTAAACCTGGCGACGATCCCAATGATGATCCTCGGCGGGGGCTGGGCGATGTACGGCATCTACCAGGCTTCGAACCTCCTGATCCCCATGACGTTCCTCAGATTCTCGCGCGAGTTCGAGTCCGAGGCCGACCTGCTGGGCCTGCAGTACATGTACAAGGCGGGCTACGACCCGAACGGTTTCGTGGATATGTTCGAGCGGCTGGAGTCCATGGAAAAACGCAAGCCGGGCACGATTTCGAAGATGTTCACGTCTCATCCGCCGACGGGCGACCGCATCGTGAAGGTACAGGAGATTACGGCCAAGTACCTCAAGGAGAAACCAGAGTACGTGGTGACGACGTCGGAGTTCGACGATGTGCGCGACCGGCTGATGATGCTGGAGAACCGCCGCAAGTCGACCGCCAGCGACGATCCGAACCGGCCACGGCTGCGCAAGGCGCCGGGCGCAAGCACGACCTCGACGATCGACGGCGACGACACTTCGAACCAGCAGACGAAGGAAGGCGACGACGAGCGGCCGACTCTGAAACGCAGAGACCAGCCGCAGAACTGACGCTCGAACCCGCAATCAGGTTGGCGGCGCGGAGAGATCCTTCGCGCCGTTCCTGTTTGGGGGGGGGCAGGCCGCAACGGGTTCCGAGAAGCGCGTCAGGCTTCCGTCTTCTCGACAAGCTTCTCAAGCTTCATGGAGTAAACCACCGATTTGCCTTCGCTGTCGCCTTGGAAGAAGAGGCGCTGGCTGTCGGGAGAGAAAGCGAGGCAGGAAGCGGAAGCGTCGCGCGAGCGGTGTTCGCAGAGCGGGAGTTCGCGACGCGTAATTCTAAGCATCAGCAAGACATAGGGTCCGGCCTGGCTCCGGCTCGAGCCAAGGAAGACGGTGGCATCCGCGTTGCGGGCAAAACAAGCGTACTGGCTCGTTGTCGCCACCAGTCGGTCGGCGCGGCTGTCCACCTCTTGTTCGCGAATGGCGATCGGCTCGGCCACGGCGCCCGATTCGTGCAGATAGAGCACGCTTTGCCCGTCGGGGCTCCACATGGCCTGCAGGACCCGTCCAGCGGGCGTGTCGAGGCGGCGAGTATTCGCGCCGTCGTGTTCGCACAGCCAGAGTGAATCCCCGGCGGAACGCCAGAGGACCAGGGCGCGGCGGGGGTTGGGCACTGGCTCCCGAATGTCGGCCTGCTTCAGGACCAGTGCGGGCTCGGACCTGGCGCCCAATCTTAGTTTGATCAGTCCGGCTCTCTCGCCCGTCGTAGCGCTGAACCAGAGCGCTGTGCCGTCCTCCGAGGGGCACAAGGCACGGGCATCCTGGGAATGCGCGAACTCTCCGAGGCCCACCACGCGCGGAGCGCCCGCAAGTGGCAAAGCGTAGACGGAATCCTGATGGCGAAAGTAGACCGTGCGGTCATCGGCTGAAAGAGTGAACGCCCGCGGATGACTTACCGGAACCAGAACCCGGCTCTGCCCGGACTTCAGATCCAGGCGATGGAGCTGCATCGATCCGGTCCGGTCACTGGCCAGAATCGCGAACTCAGAGTGGCGAGAGACCGCCCGCCCCGGCCACGCGGGCAAGTAGCTGGCATAGGCCGGATGGGTGAGCCGCAAGACTTCGAACTCGGTGGACGGGTCTTCGTAGTGGCTCCAGTCGGCCGGCAGAATCACACCTTTGGCCGGCGCGCCAAGCAGAGCCGATACACCCCCTGCGGCCACCAGCAGCGCCCGCCGCGAGAGTTGAGTCGCGCCGGACTGCCGCAGGTTCATGGCAGTCATCTTACCATCCTGTCCGAAGGCTACTTGGAGACCGGCCCGACGTTTGAAGGCGGATGGTCGTGGCCGTGACCCGCCGGGGCCGTAAGATAGTGATCGGCCAACAGATCCACGCCGAAGTCGTCCTCGAAGTCGCGCCATACAGTGTGGATGTGGTTGGCGTTGTTCTGGGTATTATCGTATTCGACCAGGAAAGTTGGTGACTGGATGCGGTAATAGTGCGGCCCGCCCTTCTGAGTCTCCCCGGCCCAGGCGAACCAGATCTTCGCGCCCGCTTCGCGGATGCGCCCGCGCCTCTGTTCCGCGAGTTCTCCAGGGAGATTCTCCACATATTCAGCGAGGAGCAGGTCGAGCAGCTTGCGCTGCGCCGGGTTCATCTGTGAGGCGGCGAGCCCGCTCGGTTGGCCCGCCAGTGCCCTCTTGCGGGAGTGCTCGGTGAGAATGTCCGCGTAGGCCTTCCCGGCCACGATGCAGGTCTTCCGCTGGGCGGGTGAGAGCGCATCCAGCAACGCACGCGCCTTATCCTCCTCCGCACCCAATACGCGGAGCCCCTTGCGCGGCCCTTCGCGGACCTCGGCCGGGTTGGAGCCGAAAAAGGATGGATTGCCAACCACGCGGCCGTTGGCGGCGGTGAAATGCAGGCTGACGTGATGGCCTT
>JBEKHU010000265.1:0-5375 GCA_050012115.1 Bryobacteraceae bacterium
CAGCGCGGCGGCGCAGCAGACCGGGTTGCCGCTATGGGTGGAGGTCATGCTGCCCTGGCCGAACTGATCCATCACCTCCGGGCGCCCGGCCACGGCGGAGATGGGCAGCGAACTGGAGATGCCCTTGCCAAAGCAGGCCAGATCGGGCACGACGCCGTAGTGCTCGAAGCCCCACAGCGTGCCGGTGCGGCCGAAGCCGGCCTGCACTTCGTCGCAGACCAGCAGCGCTCCGTGGCGCCGGCACCAAACGCGCAGGCTGTGCGCGTAGGCCGGCGGCGCGAAGGCGGAAGTGCCGCCCTGGTAGGTCTCCATGAGCACGCCGGCCACGCTCGCGGGATCGACGCCAGCCTCGCGCAGGCTGCGCTCGAACAGGTCGAAGGAAGTGTCTTTAGTCCAGAAGCCGTCGGGAAAGGGGACCTGCACGAAGCCCGGGTCGAGATTGACGATCCACTCCTTCAGCGCCGGGATACCGCCCGCCTGCTGCGAGCCCAGAGTGCGGCCATGGAAACCCTTCTCGAAGGAGACGATGACGTGCTTGGCATGGCCGCCGAGGCGCACGCCCCAGGCGCGGCAGAGCTTGATGGCGCATTCGACGGCTTCCGAGCCGGTGGTCAGCAGGAACACCTTCTTGAGCGGCTCGGGCAGCAGGCCCACGAGCCGCTCGACGAGTTGCGCACGTTCCTGGCTGGGGAAGCAGTAGGTGGTGAGCAGACCCTTGGCGGCCTGGCGGCTGATGGCCTCGCAAATCTCCTGGCGGCCGTGGCCGGCGTTGGCGATCAGCACGCCCGAGGACCAGTCGATCCAGCAATTGCCGAAAGCGTCGTAGACCTGGAAGCCCGAGGCATGGTCCCACAAGATGGGCGGCTGGCCGCGCATGGCCAGCGGCTCCGAGCGGGCCAGCGTCTCGAGCGCCGCCAGCGAGCCTGGGGCCGGGATCGCGGTCTGAATGCGTCGGAACGGCGTGCTGAGCAGGGGCACGCGTTTCGGTGTGAGGTCGTATTCTCTAGCCACGTTGTTCAACTCCCTGAAAGTTTGTCACTGGATGCGCGGCCGGGCGGGCCCGGGGGCGCAGCGATCATGGCACCCACTAAAGACTCCGGAGAGCACTTCTTCCTGGCTTTACTCCGGGCGGTCCGCAAAGCGCCGCGAAGGGCGTTCGCCCGGCCTGCCGGACTTGGGTACCATTGCCCAGTAGATCACCTCGCGGATGCGCCAGGAAAGTGGTCGAGGCGCGGCCGGCGCGGGCCGGCAGCCAGTAGCGGCGCCCAAGCCGGGGCGCAGCCGCACCTACCGAGGGAAGAAACCGAACAAGGAGAGAGCGGGGAAACGAATGAAGGGCCAGGAGCCGCGAATACGCCGCGGCTCCTGGGATGAGTGTTAACAGTTACCAGTCGATACGACCGTCCAACTGCATGGTACGGCCGCCGCCGCCGCCGAGCACCTGGCCGAACTGGGGATCGCCGACGGTGGAGTCCGTTATGTAGACGTACTTGCGTTTGAATGGGTTGGACATCGTCATGCCCACCTTGAACTTGGCCTTTTCCTTGAAGAACGGTAAGGCCTTGGACATCCGCATCGTTTCGCTTAAGGTCGGGAACCCGCGCAGGTTCAGGTTCCTGGGGGCCGTTCCGACCGTCAAGGGCACGCCGTTGCCGGTGGTGGGAACGTTGACGAAGGCCGCTTGGTTGAGGTACTGCGAGGGTGTGCTGTAGTCGGCAGAGCTCGGGAAGCCGCCGCTGGCGAGGTTCGAGCTCACAATATCCGGGCGAATGCTGCCGAAACCGGTCGGGGTGTTGAGACCATTGGAGTACACCTCGAGCGGGAAGCCGGAGGCGTAGTTCTGGAGGCCGGCCAGTTGCCAGCCGCCGAGAACGTAGTTCAGCCCCTTGAGGTCCCACCTGCGGCCCTTGCCGAACGGGGTGTCGTAGGTCCAGGTGAGCTTCAAGTTGTTGGTCTGGTTGAAGGTGGCGAGGGAGTACTCCAGCTTGCGGTTCATAAAGTCCTGCGGGACGCCGTACCCCGTGGCCCCGTTGCTGTCCTGATAGCCCATCGTCTTGGAGAAGGTGTAAGCGGCCAGGAAGCCAAGACCCTTGGTGAGGTGCTTGGTGACGGTCAACTGGAACGAATGGTAGTTCGAGTTGGTGTTGTAGGCGTAGAAGTTACTGATGCCGTAAAACTGAGGATACGGCAGGATCGCCTGGGCGACGCTCAGATCCGTGGGGAAGCCGGCGTAGGGGATGTAGCTCGGGTGCTGAGAGACCTGGTCCAACAGCGTATCGCCCAACGCGAGTTTGGTCGCGGGCGACACATCCACTTCGTTGAAACCCCACACACGCGTGCCGTGGTTGCCGACGTAGGCCCCTTCCACGACCATCTGATAAGGCAGCAGATATTGGATGGTGAGGTTCCAGTTCTGCACGTAGCCGGGGCGGTTGGCGTCGGGGGTCACGGTCTGGGAAGCGTTGAAGTTACCATCCGCCGGATTGGTGTCCGGCAGCGTGAAGCCTTGGCTTGGCATGGGCTGGTTCAAATAAAACGCCGGGTCCTGCGTGAACCCGGTGGGGCTGGTGCCCGTCGGCACGCTGACACTGCCGCTGTAGCCGGTAGTGAATCCGCCGTAACCCCAGTTTTCGGTAATCGGAGGAGTGTTCATCATGGCATATCCCATGCGGACAACGATCTTGTTGTTGACCTGATAGGCGATGCCGAAGCGAGGACCGATCTCACCCCAGTAGGTCGTGGTCGGGCGGTTCTTGAAAACGAGCTCGCCGAGCAAGTTGCCCGCCGACGGATTTGGCACGCCGAGATCGATGTAGGACATGCGGTTCGTCCGCTCGTAGAACGGGGTGATGACTTCCCAGCGGAAACCGATATTCATGGTCAGCTTGGGCGTGATCTTATAGTCGTCCTGAATCCAACTGGCGTGGTACGGACCGCGGAAACCGTCGCTCAGGCCGGAGATGCCGTGGCTGGCGTGTTGCGCCGCTCCGAGCATGAAGCTGGCAAACGCATTCCCGGTTTCCGTCGTGAGCGAATTGCCGTTCGCGTCCAGCCCGGGAATACCCGTCTGTATCGGGTTGAAGTAGAAATTGCCCGAATCCGAGTAATTCTCTTCGTCGTAGCGGTAGACCGTGTACTGGTAGCCGAAGTGGAACGTGTGCCGGCCCCAGATCTTGGTGGCGTCGTCCTTGAGGACCTCGGCGCCGTTGGCGCCGCCGCCGTACCAGCCTACGCCGATCTTGGCAATCGACCCGCCCTGGTAGGGGGCCCCGCTGAAGTTGAAGTCGGGGAAGGCGAGGGGGGAGGTATTCTGGATGCCGATCTTCTGCGCCCAATTCTGGTTGACAATCGCCAGCGGGGAGCCGTTGTCATTCACGAAGCGGCTGTAGCCCAGCCCGAAGTTGTTGATCAAGGTAGGCGTAATCGTGGAGGTGATGTTCAAACGGGCCATGTTGCTGGGGGTGAGCTGGTCCTGCCAGGTGGTGGTCGGCGGACCGGGCACCGGCAAATACGAGTTCGATCCGGCAACGTTGTTGCGTTCGCGGTAGCCCTGGTTGTAGAAAACCGAAATCCGGTTCTTATCGTTGATGATCTGGTCCACCTTGATGCCGATAATGTGCTCGTCGAAAAACGGCTGGCCTGAGCTCAGATGCTGGATGTTGTTGTACATCTTCGAGGGGAGCGTCGGATCCACCAGCCCGACCTGGAGGATGGCGGCCGAGACCGGATTGATCCTGTTGGTGGGAATGATGTTTCCGGGGAACACGTCGCGGACGACCTGACCATTGACTAGTCGGGTGGTGCTGGGATCGTAGATCGAGTTGAACATGATCGGCCGGCCCAGCGCGTCGGTGCCGATCTCCTTCCCTGCCAGCTTGCTGTTGCCCGTAAAGTTCGGATTGAGCATCTGGGAGAAATCGCCGGTGCGATAGGCCATCGGGGCCAGCGTCGAGAAGCCGGACGTGTTCATCTGGTTGCGCTTGTCGTGCTCGAAGTTCGTGAACCAGAATGACTTGTTACGGCCCTTGTAAATCTTCGGAATCCACACCGGGCCACCCGCTGTGTAGCCCCAGTTGTTGTCGCGGTAACGGGCCTGCGTGGCGCCGATGTCGAGAGCGTTGAAATCCTCGTTTTGCAGGTATTCAAAAACCGCTCCGTGGAGGTCGTTGGTTCCGGACTTGATGCTGAAGTTGGCCACCGCGGTCTGACCGCCGTTGTACTCGGCCGAGACCGCGCCGGTCTGCAGCTTGAAGTCGCCGATGGCATCGAGCGAGGGGCTCATTTCGTTGTTGTTGCCGCCGGAAAGGTCGGCGCGTCCGAGGGCCATTCCGTCGATCAGGATCTCGTGCGAGTACTGTTGCCCGCCGTTGATCGAGCCCTGGAAGGTGCCGCCGGTGGTGCCAGGCAGGCTGTCGAAAATGAACTCCTGAATCTGGCGTTGGCCGTCACCGGTGAAGATGGGCCAAGCCTTGAACTCTTCCTGATTAATGTAGCGGCCGACTTCCGCGGTGCCCGCTTCGAGCAGCGGCGGTGTGTCGCTGACCGTCACCTGCTCGGTGACCTGGCCGACCTCGAGCGTGATGTTCACGGTCAGGGTCTGGGCCGCGCGCAAGACGACGTTTGAGGCGATTGCCTTGCGGAATCCGGGAGCGACGACGCTGATGGTGTACGTTCCTTCAGCAATGTACGGTACCGTATACGCGCCGGCAGAAGTCGACGTCGTTTTGCTCTCAAGTTTGGTCGCGTCGTTGGTGACAACGACGGCGGCGCCGGGGACAACAGCGCCGGTCGAGTCCAGGATGGTGCCGTTCAACGTACTGGTCGCCTGGCCCCAAAGGTTAGATAGGCTGGCTGTCAGACAGCCAATAAAAATGAGCGAGAGGATTTTGCGAGACATACACCCCCATTCCACTGCTTCCCGAGTCCACCCCATGCCGATCTTCCGGCGAATTGCGCCTCCGGAAGACCTGGCACAGCGTACACATTTCCCACTTGCGTCCAAACCGCTTAGGAGGAAGCCTAGTTACCTTAATATTCCTTTGCGGCAGACCAGTCAAGGGTTTTCGCATCGGTTCGACCCTCGGATAGGTAACGTTAAACCCTTATAATAATTCGAAGCGCTTAACAGCGTAGTTCCGACCGGCCGTTGGAGGCGCTATCCGATTGGAAGCAAAGGGCCAACTTCGCGCGCGCGGGTTTTCGAGCCGTCAGCGGGTGCGGCGAGCCCGGGAATCGCGCTTCGCCGGCGCGGCGGGCGAAAACCGGGCGAACCAGTCGCGGGCCGGCGGGAGAACCGCCCGCGCGTCCAGGATTCCGGATCGTGGACCCGCGGGAGCAGCGGATTCCGCTCAGCGCGCGAAGGCCCCTTCTCGCAC
>JBEKHU010000266.1:0-5348 GCA_050012115.1 Bryobacteraceae bacterium
GCGGCGCCTATGGCATCACCTACCTGAACGGCGGCGCTTCGGAGTTCGGCACGAACAAAGTCGTGGGTGCTTTCAATAACGGCCTAGCAGCGATACAATACTATATCTCACCCAACGGAGGCGTGACGCCGGGATACGGCTCCATCGATAACCCGATGCCAGTCTTGACCGTCCCATCGTTCAGCCCGAGTATCGGCAATGGCCAGCCTGTCAATTACGTCGCCCGTTATAATGGGGAGGCTCCGTATCTGGAGAACTGGACGATGGGAGTCCAGCGCGAACTGCCTGGCGCGATCGTATTGAGCGCGGCCTATGTCGGCAATCACGGGGTCCGTGTGCCGTCTGGTTTGCAGAATCTGGACCAAGTCGATCCGAAGTACCTGTCTCTCGGGAGCGTACTGCTGGATGACATCAATTCTCCTCAAGCCCAGGCAGCCGGAATCCTGCCTCCATATCCTGGCTTCACGGGGGACGTTGCGCAGGCTTTGCGGCCATACCCGCAATACCAGAGCATTATCAACAACTTCGATGAGTCCGGTGCCACGGTATACAATGCGTTTCAACTTACCGCCCAGAAACGGCTCTCGCAGGGGCTTACATTCCTGGTCAGTTACACGGCCTCCAGAGAGATGTCCAACATGAGTTCGGGCTTCAGCACCTTCAACAGCGCGCCGATCAACACGTACAATCGGAAAGCGGAATGGAGTATTGACCCCAACGATGTTCCTCAGATGCTCCGCATCAGCGGCGTCTACGAGTTACCCATCGGCCCCGGCAAGAAGTTGCTGTCCGCCAAGGGCCCTGCCAGCTACATCCTGGGCGGCTGGCAACTCGGATGGGTGCTTACCTACATGAGCGGAAATCCGGTCAGCTTCACCGCAAGCAACGTGCTGCCGCTTTACAACGGGGGCAACCGGCCTAACGTCGTCTCCGGCATCAACCCCTGCAATAGCAAGAGCGGTTTTGATCCGGCCAAGGACGTGATGTTCAATCTTGCCGCCTTCTCACAGCCGGCCGACTACACGTTCGGCAATGGTCCCCGTGTGAACGATAACTGTTTCAGCTTCCCCACCCACAACGCGGACTTAAACATCACCAAGTACTTCAAATTCACCGAGAAGGTGAATCTGCAGTTTCGAGCGGAGTTCTTCAACGTTTCAAACAGTGTCCGTTTTGGAACTGCAAGCGCGTTCTACTCACCTTCAAACGCGGCCTTCGGAGTGGTCGCGAGCCAGGCTAACAATCCCCGAAGCGGTCAGCTTGGTTTGAAGCTGCTTTTCTGACGAATAACCGGTTGCCGGCCCTCAACAATGAGGGCTGGCAACACGCTGGCAACACCATGATGCAAAAACTTACCGAGATGCTCCTAGCGATTTCTGTCACCGTTTTCACTTTGGGGTGCGGCTCGCAGGACGCCGTCAAGCCTTTTCTCGGCAGATGGGACATGACCTTGAAAGCCAGATCGCAAGAGTACGCGTCCTGGCTCGAGATCTCGGAACAGAAGGCGGGTCAGCCGAAGATCCAGATGGTTGGCCGATGGGGCAACGTGCGCCCGCTGCCGAAGGTCGACATCACACAAGGCGAGATCGAGTTCGTCTCGCCGAAGGAAGAGGAGGGGCGCAACGATGATATGGTGTTCAGGGGAACGATTGAGGGCAGCCGCCTTGTGGGCACTACTACCGGCCCCGATGGAACTCCGTGGCAATGGACGGCAGTGCGTGCTTCAGCGCTCGACCGGCGTTCGGCGCCCGTGTGGGGTAGGGCAGTCGTGCTGTTTGACGGCAAAGATCTTTCGAACTGGACGCTGCGGGACGCGAAATCAACCAATGGCTGGAAGGTCGAAAACGGCGTGATGACAAACTACCCTCCCAGCACCGATCTCATCAGCAAACAACAGTTCAAGGATTTCAAGCTGCACGTGGAGTTCAACTGCCCGAGGCACAGCAACAGCGGCGTGTACCTGCGAGGGCGCTATGAGGTTCAGATCGAAGACGACTCGATCCAGGCGCCGCCGAGCCAGCGCATGGGCGCTGTTTACGGCTTTGTCGCTCCCGAGCCGGAACTGCCAAGACAGCCCGGAGAGTGGCAGCGCTTTGACATCACGCTAATCGGCAGGAGGGTGACCGTCGCGCAGAATGGACAGATGATCATTAACAATCGGGAAATTCCAGGCATCACAGGTGGTGCACTGGACAGTCACGAAGAACTGCCCGGTCCGATCTATTTGCAAGCCGACCATGGTGAGGTATCGTTCCGCAATATCGTAATCACGCCCGCAAATGAGTAGTCGGACCGTGAGGAGATGTAAAAAATAATTCGAGGTCGCCTCTGTTCTCGTGAAAACAAACTGCTTGATTGCACGTGTTAGTCACGCATCCTCCGATATTACTTACAGCTTAAGAGACGTGTACATGAGCACGCGAGGCGGGGGAAAGGAATAGATGACACCAGCCGTAAATCGACGGAACTTTATGAAGAGCGTTGCGGGTGTTACCGTCGGAATAGGGTTGGCTGGCAAGCTACTACCCGCACAACAGATAGCGCGGGTTATCGGTGCGAACGATGGCATTAATGTCGCGGCGATCGGCGTCGGGGGCCGCGGAACCTGGGTGGCCAAGGTATTTTCGAAAGTTGGCCAGGACGTGAACGCTCGGATCGTCGCGGTCTGCGACGTGTACCAGAAGCGGGTGAACGAAAACAAACAGACGCACCACTGTGACGGATACCTGGATTATCGCGAAGTGCTCGCCCGCAAAGACGTGGACGCCGTGATCGTTGCGACACCCGACCATTGGCACGCGCCGATCGCACTCGCCGCTCTCGAAGCCGGCAAGGACGTTTACCTCGAAAAACCGATGACCCACACGATCAATGAAGCCCGCCAACTCGTCGAGAAGGTTAAGGAGACCAGGCGCGTGTTGCAGGTCGGGTCGCAAACGACCTCGGCCCAGCAGTGGTGGAAGGCGAAGCAGGCGATTGCCGACGGGGCCATCGGCCAGATGATCATGAGCCAGGGTTCGTATCATCGCAACTCGAAGGAGGGCGAGTGGAACTATGAGATAGATCCCGATTGCGGCCCCGACAAGAAAGGCGACGCGTACATCGACTGGAAGACTTGGCTCGGTTCCGCCCCGAAGCGCCCCTGGGACCCCGACCGGTTCTTCCGTTTCCGCAAGTTCTGGGATTACTCCGGTGGTATCGCCACAGACCTATTCTTCCACGTTGCCGCACCGCTGAACATCTGCTGGCCCGAGCCGCAGTTTCCCTACAAAGTTATGGCGGGTGGTGGTATCTACGTGTTCCATGACACGCGTGAAGTGCCCGACACGTTCCAGTTCATCGCCGACTACAAGCAGGGTCATTCCGTCGTGCTGACGTCATCAATGGCCAACTCGCAGCACATCCCCGGGCTGATTCGAGGACACCTCGGCACGATTATCATGGTTGACCACGGGAAGTTCGAGGAGCCCACGGACCACATCACGCTGAAGCCAGAGAAGGAGGTCGTGGACGAGGCTTACATTGCCAAGTTCGGCAAGGATGACAAGCAGATCCAGATCGAGCAAGAAGACGATGAAGTTCTCCACGTCAGGAACTTCCTTGATTGCGTGCGCAGTCGACAGAAGCCGCACCTCGACGTGGAGACGGCGGCCCGCGCTCAAGTGCTCATCTCCATGTCGGTCGAGTCTTATCGGCGGGGCAGAGTACTGTACTTCGACGAAAGAAGCTGGGAGCTGAGCGACAAGCCGCCGAAGGCATAGCTGATGCTCACGCGTTGTCCCATCGCGCAAACGTACGAGCGCCGTATTGGCAAATTGAGCGACGACTATCGCGACAAAGGCGTGGCCGTCGTGGCGATTCAGCCAAACGCGCCTGAGGCCCTTCGTGTGGATGAACCTGACTGTTCGGGCGTGAGCGAGAGTCTCGAAGAAATGAAGATACGCGCCGAGTTCAAGCAATTGCGCTATCCGTATCTCTACGACGGCGACACGCAGAGCGCCGCCCGGGCCTACGGTCCGCAGGCGACGCCGCACGCTTTTGTCTTCGACCGCGAACGAACGCGGCGCTGCGAAGGCCGCATCGACAACAGCTATCGCGCCGAACTCGTGAAGACCGAGGACCTGCGAAACGTCTTCGACGCTGTTCTCGCCGGGAAGCCGGTCGCGCGTTCCCCACACGGGCGTCTTCGGCTGCTCGACCAAGTGGAAGGGAAAGGACTGAACTATGTCAATTCTAAATCGTCGTGATTTCATCAAGCAGAATACTGCTCTCGGCAGCTTAGCCGCAGGCCTTATTGTCGTCCCCAGTCACGTGCTCGGAGGTCAAGGCCAAGTGCCGCCGAGCGACCGACTGAATATCGCAGGCATCGGCGTTGGGGGGAAGGGCAGCCGGAACATGCGCACGCTGGCCGGCATGAACACGAACATCGTCGCGCTCTGCGATGTGGATGATGATCTGGCCGCCCCTTCGTACCGGGAATTCCCGAAGGCCCGCCGCCACCGCGACTATCGCAGGATGCTGGAGCAGCAGAAGGACATCGATGCGGTAGTCGTTTCCACTCCGGACCATTCACACGCGGCAATTACGCTAGCGGCGATGCAGATGGGCAAGCATGTCTACACGGAAAAGCCCATGGCCCACTCCGTTAACGAAGCGCGAGTGCTCGCCGAGGCGGCGCGCAGGTACAAGGTCGCGACCCAAATGGGTAATCAGGGCAATGCGTCCGAAGGCGTCCGCCGGATGTCGGAATGGATCTGGGCCGGTGTGATCGGACCCGTGCGCGAGGTGCATGCCTGGACGAGCAAGCCGGGCACCGTGTGGCCGCAGGGTATCGAGCGGCCCAAAGAAACACCACCGGCGCCAACGACATTGGATTGGGACCTGTGGCTCGGCCCGGCCCCCGATCGCCCGTACCATCCCGCCTACTTGCCTTTCAAGTGGCGTGGCTGGTGGGCCTTCGGTGACTGCGCCCTGGGCGATATGGGTTGCCATGTGCTGAACAACGCTTTCAAGCCGCTCAAGCTGGGCCACCCGTCGAGTGTGGAAGCCTACTCGACCAATGGCAATGCCGAGACGGGTCCAGTGGCGGCGATCATCTACTACGAATTTCCCGAGCGGGAGGGCATGCCGCCGGTGAAGCTCACTTGGTACGAGGGTGGCATGATGCCACCACGCCTGCTGGAATTACCAGACGAAGTTCGCATGGGCGACAACGAAGGTGTGGTGTTCATCGGCCAGAAGGGCAAGATCCTGTGCGGGTGCTACGGCGACGATCCCACGCTGCTCCCTGCCGCGCTCATGGCCGAATACGAGGACCTTCCGAAGACTCTCCAACGCTCCCCCGGAAT
>JBEKHU010000267.1:0-5334 GCA_050012115.1 Bryobacteraceae bacterium
TGCTGGTTGAGGCTGACGGAGAGGATCGAGAAGCAGACGCATGGAAAGCGGTATTCTGGTACGCCTCTGCACATGAAGATACGGTCTGCGAATTGAGCAGTGCCGCTAAGGCAAAGGAGCTTGGGGCGGAAGACCACGGGCCGGACGTCTGGATCTCGCGTGGCAAGCATGCGTCGTTTCTCAGCCAAAGTGCGTGCAGGGGGGGGTGTGGCGGCGACGTATGCGAGGGAAGCCAGTCGTTCCACCCCACAAAAATCGTCAATATCGGCGAACGCGGCGCATGGTTGAACGGATGTTCGTGGGTTGCCTCCGGGAAGTGGCGGATGCTTCAGAAGATGGGCACCGACTTCACCGATGACCGCATTGCGTTGCTTGGCAAGAACGAGCCTGGAGGCGTGGTCACACTGAACCCACAGCTGCGCCGGACTCAAGCCGTGTTGTCAGCCGGCGATTCTACGGTGGAGGCTGTTGGGATCAGCGGCAGAAAAACGGGCCTGGCCCTCGCGGAGGCGGGGACCGAAACGGACAGTGCGCTCCAGGCAGCCGGGGAAGCTGCAGGAGAAGCGGGAAGGGCGACTGATCGTGCGCTGGCCGGCAGCACCACGAAGACCGGCGACGCCCTGTCCGCAGCAGGCTCGTCTACAATTCATGCGCTCGCAGTGAGCGCCAGAAGCGCAGCAAAAGCGCTGCGGACTGCTGTCCGGAGCACGAGTAGCTTTCTCGGGATCGGACGCAATTAGCGGTCGAACCGCTGTAGACGGTAAGGGGTACAGGGAACGGCTACACTGAACCCCTCGACTGAGACAAGCAAGAAGGTGACAGATTACCGTCCTGCTGCGTCCCCATGCGGGGATGCGAGGGTTGAGTATTGTCCCCGGATATCACCGGAAGCCGGATTGCCGTCGCATCCATTGCCCGTTGATTGCGCTACGGCGCTCTCAGCCTCGCAGGTAGCGGTTGAAGAAATCGAGCGTGCGTTGCCAGGCCAGCTTGGCCGCGGCTTCGTCGTAGCGCGGCGTGGTGTCGTTATGGAAGCCGTGCTGCGCGCCTTCGTAGACGTAGCCGGCGTAGGTGACGTGGTTGGCCTTCAAAGCCTCCTCGTAGGCCGGCCATCCGGCGGTGATGCGGGTGTCCAGCGAGGCGTAGTGCAGTTGAACCGCGGCCTTGATCTTGGGTACGTCCGCGGCGGCGGGCTGCATTCCGTAGAAGGCCACGGCCGCCGAGAGGTCGGGACCCACCCGAACCGCGAGCGTATTGGCCATGCCGCCGCCGAAGCAGAAGCCGACGACACCGACCTGGCGCGTGCAGTCCGGCCGGGCCTTGAGCCAGCGCAGGGCGGCTACGAAATCCTCGGTCATCTTGGCGCGATCCACCTTCTGAAAGGCCTGAGCGCCTTTCTCGTCGTCACCCGGATAACCGCCCACGCTGGTGAGGCCGTCGGGCGCGAAGGCGATGAAGTTCTCCACGGCCAAACGGCGCGCGACGTCCTCGATGTACGGATTGAGTCCGCGGTTCTCGTGAATCACCAGCACGCCCGGCAGCTTGCCGGCTGAGCTGGCCGGACGCGCCAGGTAGCCGCGGATGCTGCCGTTGCCTTCCGGGGACGGCACGGTCGCGTAGTCGACCTTCAAGCGGCTGTCGTCCTTCGGGACCTGCTGGGCCCACGCATAGTTGGGCCGCAGGCTCTCCAGGATGGCGGCAGCCGTCATGCCCGCGGTGGCGAATTTTCGGGCCTGGTCGAGAAAGCCGCGCCGGTCGAGTTCGCCGTGCACGTAACGGTCGAAGAGATTCAGCAGTTCCTGCGGATAGTCGCTCGCCTTCCTTCGCTCAATCATTGGAGTCCCTCCTTGAACCTGCATCCTGATCTGCGGCCGGGTACCGAAGCCATCTGTTTGAACCCAGAGGGGGAATCCCAGTCTGCGCGCCGGCCTCGTGGCCCGGCGGCCGTCTTGCACCAGATTGATTGAGAGTATAGCGTGACCGTGGGAGGGCCGGGGAGCGCTTCCGCTGGCGGTTCTCATTCCGCCGAACGGGCCGCCGCGCTGCGCAAGCTGCTATCCAATAGGGCTCCAATGGCGATGGCGATCCAGTAGGTGGCGATGTCCCAGGCGGAGAAGATCCGGCCGAGCAGAATGATGCCCGGGAGCGTGCGGCGGAAGGCGTCCAGTGAGGGTGAGTGATAGAGCTTGAGGAACTCGACGGCCGTGGCGATAGTGCCCGCCACCAGGGTAGCCAGGAGGAGGCGCCGGGCAGGCACAGGAGCCGAGACGATCCAATAGATCATCAATGCCCACAGCGTTGAACCGCCGTACTTGACGACCAGAGGCGGCAGGCCCAAGTGCGCGAATCGGATGGTCAGGCCAGCGACCATGGTCACGAGGATGAGAGCCAGTGTCCGCGGGAAGGAACGATATGGAGGAGTGCCCATCCGGTGAGCCCGGCACAATTCTATCCGTTCGCGCGGATCGCCCACCGAATCCCGAATCCGGTACCGCAATCCAGCACAGGGGACAGACTCTACCCTAAGACCTGAAATTCGGAGGTCCGCGACGATATCCACGAATTCCAATGGCATCGGATCCAGCAGGTCAAACAGTGCAGAATCCGGGGATCCCCGGATTCCGGATTCAGACCGCTCCTTATAGTCTTGGCTCGGGAACGGCGCGGATCGGAAACGGGGCGGTTTCGGCAATGGGGCGTCAGGGCAAAGTCCAACGCACGCCGGCGCGGACGAGGCGCGGTGCGCCGACGAGCGGCGTGGGGCTGTAGCCGGCCACGATCACGCGGTTGAAGGCGTTCTCCAGCTGGAGGTTGAGCGCGAAGCCGCGGGGCAGGGACTGGCGCGCGGAGAAGTGCCAGACGGCGTAGCCGGGGAGCAGGAAGGCGTTGAGGTCGTCCTCGAACTGCAGGCTGCTGGCGCGCATTCCAACCGCGAGCAGGGTGGGCCCGTGGTGATACAGCAATTGCGCGCTGCCCTGCTGTTTGGCGACCTGTGGGAGCCGCTGGCCCGCGGCGCGGGAATCGGCCAGCAGCCAGGCGGCTTCGAAACGCAGGGGGCCGAGAGCGCGGGCGAGCTTGGCTTCGACGCCGCGGGCGAGCGCCGAGCCGGTGTTTTCGCGCTCCCGCGTGATGAGCGAGGGCGTGACGGAGCGCGTGGCGTTGAGGATCAGGCCGTCGAGGCTGTTGCGGTAAAGGGTCAGGGAGAGGGTGGTGCGGCGGCCGATCCAGTCGGCGCCGGCTTCGGCCCCGGCAAGCGTTTCGGGGCGCAGGGCGGGATTGGCGAGGGTGATGACATTGCCGATGCGGAAGTCGCGATAGAGTTCGTTGAGGGTCGGGGCGCGGAAGGCGCGGTTGGCCGAGGCGCGCAGGCGCAGGCGGCCAAAGCCCGCCGTCAGGCCGCCGCTGGGACTCCAGAAGGCCGTGCCGTTGGCCGCATCTTCACCGCGGAAACCGGCGAAAAAACGCACGCGGCCGGCGGTGAGGTCGCCCTGGGCGAAGGCTCCGCCCTGGGTCAGAACGCCGCCCGAGACCTTGGGCCCGCCAGGGTAGAAGACTTCCTTGGAGTAGCCCTCGGAGCGGGTGAAGTCGCCGCCGGCGAGGAGGTCCCAATGCGGGCCGCCGTGGCGCCAGTAAGCCGCGCCACCGGCGCCTTCGGCGGGGACGCTTTGGGTGGAGGTGAGGCGCTCCACGGTGCGGGCGGCATTGATTGCGGAAAACGTGGCGTGGAAGTTTTCGAGCGTGTACCAACCCAGCGCGGCGAAGGTATCGGCGCCGGATTGATGAGACCAAGCGGCGGCGAGCGTGCCGGTGCCGGTGGAGTTCTTCTGGAGCACAGTGCCGTTCTCGCGGTCTTCGGCGAGCACGTCGGCGCGCAGGAAGACGCGGTCGCGAGCGCCGAGGTAGTCCAGGCGCAGCGTGCCGGCGGCGAAGGCGACATCGGCGGGCCGGTCGACGGGTCCCTGAATCGATCGCGGCACGATGTACCAGCCGCTGGTCAGGAAGTCACGGCTGGTGACGGAGAGGGCCCAGCGGCCGTGAAAGATATACGAGCCACCGGCATCGATCTCATTGGAGCCGCGGTTGCCGCCTGCATAGGCGAAGCTCAGGCGGTGCGGCTGCGGCTCGGGGCTGAACATAGCGATCGCGCCGCCCATGGCGCGGTCGCCGAAGAGGCTGGTGGCGGCGCTTTCGGAGATCTCGACGCGCTCCAGCTCGTCGGGCGCAAGACGCGTCCAATAGACCCAGCCGCCGAAGGGACTGTTCAAGGGGATGCCGTCCCAGAGGACGAGCGAGCGGCTGGCGCCGGTGGATCCGAGACCGCGCAGGGAGACGCCCTGGGTGGTGGGATTGGCGACCAGGGAGGAAGTCCGGCGGAAGAGCGTGAAGCCGGGGAACAGGCGCAAGCGATCGTCGATGTCCGCGCCCGGCGATTGCGCGATGGCGGTCGAATCAAGCACGGTGATGGGGGCGGGCGATTCGGCGGTGATGTTTTCGGAGACGGTAATGGAGGTTTGGACGGGCTCAGGAGGGGCGGCGGGCGGAGTCTGAGCGAGCGCCGGAGAAGGGGAAGCAGCCAGGATGCAGAATGCGAGCGGAACTCCAAGCCAGCTCATCGAGGCGGCCCGGTTGCGCGGTGAAGACGATGGCGACGGCAGGCTCAAGGTCGTGTTGCAGCGGGATGGCCCGGCCCCGCGCCTCGACCAGCGCGAGATACCTCAGGATAGCGTAGACATCGTCCTCCAACGGGGTGATGATCTCCCAGTCCTGGGTGCGGAAGTGGATGCGTGCGCCGCGCGCGGTCATCTGCCAGGCGAGATAGGCGCAGGCCTCGACGGCGCACTCGAACCACCGCAGGTCGTCGAAGCCGGCCTCGAGGTCGAGGAAGATGGCGATGAGCGGCTCCTGATCGCGGGCGAATTCGCGGACCTGCAACGCGCCGGTGTGGGCGGTGGCGCGCCAGTCGACGTGACGGGCGCTTTCAAAGGGCTCGTAGGGGCGGATGCGGTAGAAGTCGTGGCCGCGCCCCTGGAGAGACGACTCGGCTTCTCCGGCGATGCCGGCCAGTAACTGGTCAAAGCCGGGCTGAGAGTCGAGGCACGGGTAGACCACGACCTCGCGGTTCATCAACACACGGATGCGGCGCTCGGCGAAGCCGAAGGGGAAGCGCGAGGAGAACTGGAAGCTGTCGCCGGCGTGGCTGCCGCGGCGTTCGAAGACCACGTCGACGGTGGTTTCCAGTTCCGCGCCGCCGGGGATGACGGGGAAGTAGACGGCGGTGGTGAAGACGCTATTCTCGACGCCCACGACCTGGACGGAGAACGAGGGGACGCGGCG
>JBEKHU010000268.1:0-5333 GCA_050012115.1 Bryobacteraceae bacterium
TCGAAGAAGTCGCGGCGTTTCTCGGCGTGCTTGCGACCTCGTTGATCAAGACTCTGGTCGTCGTGGGCGACGGCAAGCCTTGCGTGGCCCTGCTGCGGGGCGATCACCAGCTCAGCGAGACCAAGTTCCAGACCGCCACCGGCTGCCAGGAGTTCCGTCCCGCGCATCCCGAGGAGATCCGCGAGTGGTTCGGCGCCGACGCCGGCTCGCTCGGGCCCGTGGGCCTGACGGGCCTGCCCATCCTCGCCGACGAGTGCCTCAGGGGCCGCCTGAACATGATCTGCGGCGCGAACAAGAACGACTACCACCTCCGGCATGTCACGCCCGACGAGGATTTCCAGTGCGTCTACCATGACCTGCGCCAGGTGGCCCCGGGCGACACCGAAGTCGACACCGGCCTGCCGCTCGAGATCAAGAAGACGGTCGAGATCGGCCACATCTTCAAGCTCGGTTACAAGTACGCCCACTCGATGGGCCTGAACGTGCTGAACCAGGACGGCGTCGAAACGCCCGTCATCATGGGCAGCTACGGCATCGGCATCGAGCGCATTCTGTGCGCCGCCATCGAGCTGTACGCCGACAAGGACGGCATGTCGCTGCCCCCTGCCATCGCCCCGTTTGAAGTCGTCGTGACGCCCATCAAGTACAGCGACGCGGCGCTGCGGGGCGGCGCCGATCAGCTCTACGCCGGGCTGAAATCGGCCGGCGTCGACGTGCTCTACGACGACCGCGATCTGAGTCCCGGCGTTAAGTTCAAGGATGCCGACCTGACCGGCATTCCTTACCGCATCAACGTGGGCAAGAAGCTGCCCTTGGGTCTGGTGGAAATCGTGGATCGCCGCACCCGCCTGCTCACCGAAGTGCCCATCGCCGAAGCTCCGGCCTGGATCGCGGAAAGGGTTCGTGCGGCCAAGGCCTGCGCAAACTCATGACGCCGCATCTCACGACGGCGCTGCAGCCCAACTGGGAAACGACGCGCGAGGAGTTCCCGTCGCTGACCGGTTGGACCTACCTCAACACCGCGACCTTCGGCCAGCTCCCCCGCCGCGCCGATGAGGCCATCGAGCGCCATCTCGCCCGTCGCCGCGACAACGCCTGTTCCGACTTCCTCTCCTGGTTTGCCGACCACGACGAATTGCGCGCCCGCCTGGCGCAGTTCATCTCCGCGACCCCGTCCGACATCGCCTTCATGCCCAACACCTCTTGGGCGCTGGGCCATCTGCTCACCGGGCTGGACTGGCGCGCGGGCGACGAGGCGGTCACGGCGGAGGGCGAGTTCCCGAATCATCTCTATGCCGTGGAGCACCTGGCGCGGCGCGGCGTGCGCGCCCTGCGCTGCACCTACGACGAACTGCTGTCAGTGCTCACCCCACGCACGCGTCTTGTGCTCCTCAGCACCGTGAATTACAGCACCGGCTACCGCGCTCCGGTCGCGGAACTCGCCGCCGAGTTTCGCAAACGCGGCATTCTCTTCTATCTCGACGCCACCCAGAGCCTCGGCGCGTTGCGCCTCAACTTCCAGGAGATCCAGCCCGACCTGCTCGCGGTGAATTGCTACAAATGGATGCTCGCCCCGAACGGAGCCGCGTTCATGGCCGTCGCGCCCTCGCTGCGCCAGCGCCTGGAGCCGCTCGCCATCGGCTGGCGCAGCCATCATGAATGGCGCCGCGTGGACTGGCTGCACGAGGGCGCGCCCGAACTGGTGGACGCCGCCGAAAAGTACGAAGCGGGAATGCTCGCTTCCCTGCCCCTTTACGCTCTCGGCGCCAGCCTCGACCTGATGCTCGAGCTAGGGCCTGACCGCATCGAGGAACGCGTACTGAGCCTCGCGCGGGAGACTCGCACCCGCATCCGCGCGCTCGGCGGCGAGCCCCTGCCCTACGACAACACGGCCATCGTCGCCGCGCGTTTTCCAGGCCACGACGCCTCCGCGCTGGCGGCCCGGTTGAAGCAGCAGCGCGTGCTGGTTTCGGCGCGCCACGGTTTGCTCCGGGTGTCGACACACTTCTACAACAACGAGGCCGACCTCGCCCGCTTCGCCGAGGTCCTTTCGAAGCTTCTTTGACGCGCGGAGGGGTCCGATTCCCGGGTAGTGGGTCAATTCGTCCGTCAGGCGCGGCTACGGTTCGAAAATGCGGGCGGGGCGATCAGCCAGATTTCCGATAATGCAACTATCCGTCCACGCGCCTGAGAGTAGTTTCCGAACACGCCGTGACTCGTTCCCTATCTACGTCTGGAGCGCCTAACCTTGGCTGCATCACCCGCCGGCTGGGGGCCGGACCGAACCTCCAACTGGCGCGCGATGTCGTCGCGGATTTCCGGCGGGATGATGAGGTCGCGCATCACCGGATGTTACCAACACCGCGCAATTCGCGGAAACAGGCCTAAATTGGTATTTCGCCAGGGACACGTCTCAAGGGTTCGGGGACGTGTGACGTCGGCTTCACGCTGCCAGTTCCGGGATGCGCCGAGTCAGCTCCGCCCAGCCGGCGCCGACCGCCTGGTGGACGAGCTGGATAGCTCCCGCAAAGACTTCCGCCGGCATCACCATCTGCCAGACGCGGGTCATGTTCTCTCGGTCTTGGTCGCCGAGCAGCGGGAACATCCACGCGATGAATTCCGGGTTGCGGTCCGGGGGAATAGTACCGGCCATGACGCCGACCGCCTTGCCCTGGTCAACCACCGAGACACGCTCCTTGATGATGCGATACAAGTGCGTCTCTTCCTTGTCGAGGTGAAGGTCGAGATGGAACTTGAAGGCGGCGGTCGCACGCGCGGTCTCCAACGCGTCGCGGACGGAGACCGCATTGCTCAGGGCGTCGAACGCGCGGTCGAGGCCTCGGTGGTCTTTCTCGTACGCCTCGGCGACCAACGGCGCGACATCTTCAAGGGCGGGGAAGATGGCAAGTTCCTCCCCGTGGGCGTGCCACGCCAGCACTTCGTTGAAGAACCGGAAACGCTCGACATTCGCCGCGAGCCCCTGCTTGCCGCGCGCCGCGGCGAGCGCCGCGGCGTCAATGCCTGCTATGTCTGCTCGGAATGCATTGTGGATGGCCACTATCGCATCAATCGGACCCACCATGATCGTCCTCCTTCAACTGGATGTTTTAATGTCATGTAATTTTAGACTTCAGTGAAAGCCCCTAAGATGCAAGGTGGGCAGCTACGCTCCGGTTCCGTTCGGCAAGAACCTGCACATTCTGAACCGGCACGGCCGCATCGAGCGGGCGCGGGAGCGCGCTTTAGAGCGGAATGCGGTTCTTGTTTTCGGCGAGCCACGCTTCAAATGTCCGCAGAGAAGGGTTCAAGGCGCGAGAGGTCTCGAGATTGCGCGCGCCGCAGAAATACTCCTCGAAATCGCGATAGAACTGGAACATATTGCCCAGATCCTCGGCTCCCGGGAAACCAAAGCCGCGGTAGACGTCCGGCGGCACATCGTTGTAGCGTACCTCTTGACCCAACGCCCTGGTGAGCGTGGCGGCCATCTGCGCGCCGGTTAAATGCTCGCCGGCGATGCCGACCGTCTTGCCGATGTACTCGCGACCATTCTTGAAGATGCCCAGGGCGCACTTGCCGATGTCCTCGGCGGCGATGCCAGCAAGCTTCTTGCCGCCCATGGGTAGCGTGATAGCCAGCTTGCCGTCCACGCCCCTCTTGGGGCCCATGCCGAAGTAGATGAAGTTGTCCCAGTAAAACGAAGCAAGCAGGATAGTCACGGGCAGGCCGAGCCCGCTGAATACCTGGTCGGCTTCGCCCTTGGCGTCGAAGTGCGGCACCTTGTATTTACCCATCAGGGTGGGCATGCGATTGTCGCTGAGAGGCACCCACTTACGCGTGTCTTCCAAGCTGGACCAGATGACGTGCTGGTTGCCGGCTCGCTTGGCGGCGTGGGCCATGGCGGTGGCCTGGGCTAGCTCCTTCTCGGGCGAGAAGTGCGCCCAATAGAACGTAACGCAGAACGCCCCATAGGCGCCTTGAAACGCCCTCTCGATGCTCTCGGCATCATCGACGTCGGCCGCGACGACCTCAGCGCCCAGCTTTGCCAGCTCTTTCGCTTTATCGGAGTTGACGTCGCGCGTAATCGCCCGCGCGCCAAAGGCCCCATTGGGATCGCTCAAAATCGCGCGTACGAGGCCGCCGCCCTGAGAGCCTGTAGCGCCCAGTACCGCAATGATCTTTTTGTCTGCCACGGTGATTCTCCTTTTCAGTCCCGCTTTTTCACAGGGGAGCCTGCTAGCCAGCCCCGGACCCTTGAAACTGGGCTATGGCATCTAATACTTACCTTGGTAATAATTGCCATGGAAACTAATGTACTGTTAACTGATACGCCTGTCAAGGGTTTTGTTTGGATTTCTTACGTGCGGCCCGGCTTGGCCTTCTCGAGAGCAAGTTCCGCTGCCGTTTTCACGGCCATGTGCTTACGAATACGGTCAAGGACATCCAGCAGCGTCTCCATTTCAGCGTTTGTGGTCGGAGGGAAGTTGTCAAACACTTTGTCCACCACTCCGTCCAGATGCGCCAGGAGTTCCAGCCCTTGGGCGGTTACAAATACAAGAACGACGCGCCGGTCTTCCTTGGACGGGCTGCGCCGGGCGAGCTTCTTGGCGATCAGCCTGTCGATCAATCTCGTAATATTGGGGCTGCGATAAAGCGTGCGACTGGCAATCTCGAGGGTCGGCAGTCCGCTTTCTCCCGCACCTCGAAGGATCCGGAGGACATTGTACTGCTCCTCCGACAGGCCGAACACAGACAGCGATCTCTCGACGGCATGGCGCAGGACATCGGCGGTACGAAAGATCGTGATCACGGCCAGTTGGCCGGGCATACGCTCCGGCTTGTCTTGTTTGATTTCCTCGTAAATTCTCGGCATGCGTTTCGACCGGCGACCAACAGGGTAACCGCCTAGCAATACTTACCATGGAAATTAGTTCCAGGGACGATTCCATCTTAGGCTTCTTTTGCGAGGCCCGTCAAGAGTGTTTTTGGGATTCACATCTCCAGTCGCCGGACCGCGCAAACGCCCCGCTTGCAGGTGCCTGCGCGATTGTGTCCGGATGGTCGGGCACTCGGAAACAATCGAGGAGCGACTGGCGAACGGTGTCGTGGACGATAAACGGCGTTACCAGAAAATGGTTTACTGCCACCGATTTCAAACTGACCACTACCGGTCCCCGCCCCCGCTTGCCGCTGCGGGCCGCTTCTATGGCATACTGAAAGTTGTTCGTTTCCTGACGGCCGCGCCCTGGGCGCGCGTCTCGCGCGGATTCCCCGCGGTTTGACTCCTGTCGCGCGCCGTTCGTAACATGGAAGTTTCGGAGTTTACGCACGGAGAT
>JBEKHU010000269.1:0-5332 GCA_050012115.1 Bryobacteraceae bacterium
GAGTGCGTGCGCACGGGCACGACGAGAGCGGAGCAGGTGAACGAGGCACGGCGAAAGGATTGGACGCGGGCCTTTATCGCCATGATGGACCAGCGTGCCCGCGGCGAGGCCGAGCCGCTGGCGCGCGCCGCCGGAGCGGCCGGGGCGCGGCGCATGCTGGACGTCGGTGGCGGCTCGGCCATCTATTCGATCGCCTTCATGCGACTCTATCCGGAACTGACAGGGGACGTCTTCGACCTGCCCGCGGTGACCGGGCTGACGCGCGAATACATCCGCGCGGCGGGGCTTGCCGACCGCATCGGCACGCGCGACGGCGACATGCGCACCGACGAACTGGGCAGCGGCTACGACCTGGTGCTCGTCTCCGCCATCTGCCACATGTTCGGGCCCGAGGAGAACCAGGAACTGTTCGGGAGGTGTTACCGGGCGCTCGCGCCGGGCGGGCGGCTGCTGATGCGCGATTTCATCCTCGACCCCGACGGCACGTCGCCGAAGCAGGCGGCGCTGTTCGCGCTGAACATGCTGGTCGGCACGCCGCACGGCTCGACTTACACCGAGGCGCAGTACGCCGAATGGCTGCGGGGCGCGGGCTTCAGCCGGGTGGAACGGCTGCAACCGCCTGACCTCAACTTGATGGTGGCCTGGCGGGATCCGGCCTGAGGGGGCTTTCCTGATAGGGAGGAAGCGGACGTCCTCGAAGACTGGGGACTGACGCCTCTGTCCTAGGCGCGCACAACTCTCTCTATCAACTCTCTACCTGCTCTGCGCCGTGTGGACAGAGCCGTCTGTCCCCGTGTTTTCGATCACTCCCCGGCCGCCGCGGCTTCAGGCAACGGCGCACGGTAGCCGATCTCGCGGATGCGGCAGGCATCCTTGAAACCGCAGAAAGTGCACGATTCCTCGTCAATCGGGGCGACGGCGATGCGCCCCCCCAGAATCTGAGAGGCGGCGCGGGCCGCCTCCGCGCTGGCGGTGCTCATGAGCGAGTCCAGATCCCGCGGCTGGCTCCAGCCCTTGATCTCGCAAGCGCCCTTCACGGCGACATAGTGAAAAGCCAATGGATGGAGTGATTTACGCCGCACGGCCAGCAGGTAGAGGCCGGCCTGCAAGCCGCGCCCATTGGTCTCTTTGCGGATGATCGAGGCGACGGCTGAAGGCCGCGAGAACTTGTAGTCGTAGAGCACGCAATCGCCGTTTTCGGCGACCTCGTAACGGTCGATGCGCCCGCGCACGGCGGCACCGCCCAGCCGCAGCTCGAACTCCTCCTCCATGTGCGGTTCCCAACCCGCCGTTGTGGGGGGCGCGGCGGCGTACATGCGCAGGCTGCGCAGGATCCGCGCGCGCTCCAGTTCCAGCCGGTAACTCATTGGCACGCGGAGCTTTGCGAGCGTTGAAGTCCATTCGCGCTCGTACCGCGCGAGGAGGTCGCCGCCGAGGCGGTGGTACTGCGCCAGCACGGCGTGCACGAGTTTCCCGCGCTCGAGCGCGTCAAAACGATCCTCGGGCGCGGCCGGTGGCTCCTCAATCCTAAGAGAATACTGGGCAAAGAAGTGGAACGGACATTCGAGGAAGGTCTCCAGGCCGGTGGGCGAAAAGCGCTCGTGCCGACGGGCCAGCGCGGGCGCGGCAGCCGGCGAAAGAGCGGTTTCGACTGGTGTCCGAGCGGTGATATCACGCTGATTCCACGGTGTTTGCGGCGCGGTGGCGCGGTGCGGCGCCCGGTCGCAGGCCACCGGCTGGGCGGTCATAAGACCCGGAATGCGGTCCAGCGCGAAAGCGCCGAGGGTGGGCTCGCCCTGCTCGTTCAGGCGTGGGTAGCTGAGAACTAGCTCGACGGTGGCGCGAGTGAGCGCGACGTCGAACAGGAAGCGCTCCTCGGCGTCGCGCTCGGAACGGGTGCGGACGGCGATCCCGCGCCGGCGCAAGGCGCTGCGCAGGGCCTCGCCCAGCAGCGGATCGGGCTGCGCCACACGCGGGAAAACGCCTTCGATCAGGCCGCAGACGAAGACCACCGGCAACTCCCACTGGCGCGCCTCCTGGGCGTCGATCAGGTGCACGGCGTCGCGCCGGAACTCGGGATTGGGGAGTGTGGCATCGCGCAGCGACGGCCGGGCCAGGTCCATGAAAACATTGAGTGAAACTGGCTCCGGCGGCATGAGTTTGGCGGTCTCGTTGAGCGCGGCGAACCAGTTTCGGGCGGCCTCGGCGCGGGCGCGCCAGACAGTGATTTGCTCGGCCACGAGGGCGGGACCGGGCCGGGGCGGGTCGAGCAGGGTGTTCAGCGCGGCCAGCCGGACGGCCCATTCGGCGGGCGGCAGCGCGGCCTCGCGCCAGGCGTCGAAGCCGGCCAGGCGGTCGAGGAATTCAACGACCGGCTGCGCGCCGGGCAGTGGCAGGGCGAGTTCGCGCGGCCGTTCCAGACCCGCGCCGGGCAACTCCTCGCGCAGCCTGTATTCAAAAGACGCCGAGGCCGGGCAGGCGCCGGAGAGCCCGGCGGGGGAGAGGGCGGCGGCGAGGAGCGGTTCCCAATTCCAAGCGCTGAGGACGGCCTCCACGGCGGCGGCAAACAGGCGCGCGACGGGATGGGCGGCGAGGGCGCAAGCGAAGTACGGCCGGACGGGGATGCCGAAGCGGGCAAAGGTCGATTCGAGCAGCGGGACGTAGGGCTCGCGGGCGCGGACCAGGACGCCGATTTCGTGCCACGCGCGGCCGGCGCGTTGGTGCTCGAGGATGCGCCGGGCGATCTCGGCGGCTTCATCCTCGGCGGTGGCCGGACAGACGAGCAGGCGGCGCGGTTCGGGGCGCACAGGGGTGAAGCGGCGGATGGCGAAGCCGGCGCGCCGTAAGGCGATCAAGCCGCCGCGCGCCGCGCCGGTCCAGGCGGGCAGGGCGACGGTGACAGCGCCGCGCTCGATCTGGGCGCGGATCAGGTCGCGTTCGGCGGCGGCGAGACGCGAGAAGCCGTCCCAGAAGAACGTCCGCACGTTGGGCAGGACCCCGTCGCGCAGGGCCTGGGCGGCGCGCTGGAGGTACTGGTGGCGAGTGAGCAAGCCGGCTTCTGCCACGCGTTCCTGCAACTCGAGCCAGACGCCGGAGATGGCCCGCACCACCGGCCGGGAAGCGGGCTCGAGGCTCAGGAAGCCCTGCCAGGTGTAAGCGTCGCAGCCGGCATTGGCCAACTCCTCCAGAGTCTTAGCAAGGAGCGGCAGAAAGCCGGGGAGTTCCCGCAGCGCGCGGAACTCCGGCGGGCAGCGGCGGGCAAGGATTTCGCCGAGTTCCATTTCGAGCGCCGCGGCGGTGACCAGCGGCGTCTCGGCGGCGAGCTCACGGGCATGGCCGGTCACGGTGACGATGGTGTTGGAGCGCAGCACCAGGCCTTCGCGCGCCAGGCGATGGCGCAGGTGCTCGGCCATGGTGGCGGTGGGAACGATGACGCGGAAATCGTCGCGGAAGTCGCGCAACCGGCCGCGCACGGCCTCCAGCAGGCGGGTGGTTTTGCCCGATCCGGGAGGTCCCAGCCAGACGGTGTGGGCGCTCATGAGGGCCTCGGGTGTGGGGACAGACGGCTCTGTCCCCACGGCGCAGAGAAATCAGAGGGTGAATAGGAAGAGCTGTGCGCGCCTAGGACAGAGACGTCAGTCCCCTTTTGCAGCCAGACGGTGTGCGCGCTCATGACGATCTCAAGTGCGCATCTGCATCATCAGATACAAGCCGGCGAGGGCGAAGATGCCGTCGGGCGCCCAGGCGGACACGCCGGGGGGCAACTGGCCAGCGCCGCCGAGTTGCTCGAAGAGATAGTTGAGCACGAAGTAGGCGGCGGCGACGCCCAGGCTGACGCCGACGCCGGTCATGGCGCCGCGGCTGCCGGTCATAAAGGCGAAGGGCACCGAGAGCAGGGCCATGACAAAGACGAACAGCGGCACGGCGAATTTCTTGTGGTACTGCACCTGGAGAGGAATGGTATTGAAGCCGCTGCGCTGCAACTCGGCGATGTAATTGCGGAGCTGGGGAAAGGTGAGCTGCTTGTAGGTTTTGACTTCCTTGCGAAACCAGCTGGGCGGCTCGGCAATGTCCTGGAATGTGGCCACGGAGCCGGGGAAAGGCTGGTACTTATCGCGGTCCGCGCCGAATTCGCGCACCCAGCCGTTCTCGAAGACCCAGGTGTTCAGGGCGGGCTCCCAATGCGCCCGCTCGGCCAACAGGTGGCGGCTGAGGCGGAAGACGGAGGGGTCGATGTCGTAGACCTGCACGCCGCCGAGCACCTCCAGGTCCTGGTCGAAGTGCTTGTAATAGAAGATCCGCAGATCGTGCGTGGTGTTGCCGCAGATCCATTTGCGCTCGGGGTTGAGATAGGTCTGCGCCGCGTGGCCGCGGATCTTGTTGCGCAGTCCGTCCTGAATGATGTTGGCCTGGGTCACGACCGAGTGGTCGAAAACGAAGAGCACGCCGCTCAGGCCGAGGGTGACGACCAGCACGGGGAGAGCGAGCCGGTAGAGGCTGACACCACTGGCCTTGAGGGCGATGATCTCGTTGTTTTTGGCCAGAATGCCGAAGGTCACCAGGGAAGCCACCAGGACGCCGACCGGGGCGGTGTCGTAGATCAACTTGGGCGCCAGGTAAAAGAGGTAGCGCAACAACTCGCGCATGGGGATGTCGTTGTGGAAGGCGTCGGCCAGGAGTTCAAAGAAGTTGAAGACCTCGGTGAGAACGACAAACCCGCCCAGCAGGACGGCGAAGTAAAAGAGGAAGGAAGTCAGGACGTAGGTGTCGATGATCTGCGGCAGCAGGAAGAAGCGGGTGCGCGGCGGGGCCGCGGCCCAGACCGGCGGCTCCGCGCCGCGCGAGACGATGTGGCGGAGGCGGCGCCACAGCGCCAGCAGCCGGGCGCGCCACAGGCCGAAGCGCTCGCGGCCCTCGGGCAGCTCGAGGCGGGCCAGGAGGAATGCGGAGAGAACGGCGAAGATGGCATTGGGGGTCCAGACCGCGATGGCGGGCGTCAGGCGGCCGTCCTTGGCCAGACCGATCAAGCCGAGCAGCACGGTGTAATACAGGAACGCGAGGAAGACCGTAATGGCGAAGGCGGCCGATTTGCCGCCCTTGCGGGAGGAAAGGCCGAGGGGCACACCGGTGAGCGCGAGCAGCAGGCAGGCCAGCGGCAGGGCCAGGCGGCGGTGCAACTCGATGGCAGCCTCGACCGACGTACGCGCCTCGCGCACGAGCGAGGTAGTGGACATGGCGTTGACGGCGGCTTTGCGCTGAGGCCCGCGGTCCTGGGCTTCGAGCACCTGCTCGCCGCGCGGGGCATTGACGTGGTAGTAGGTGGCGGCGTCGG
>JBEKHU010000270.1:0-6429 GCA_050012115.1 Bryobacteraceae bacterium
GGCCACCGACAACCCGCTCGTCTTCGGCGAGGAGATCGTCTCCGGCGGCAACTTCCACGGCGAGCACCTCGCTTTCCAATGCGACTTCCTCGCCGTCGCGCTCACCGCGCTCGGGGGCATCAGCGAGCGCCGCACCGATCGCCTGTTGAACCCTTCGTTCAATGAGGGACTGCCGCCGTTCCTGGCCACGCATCCGGGGCTGGAGTCGGGTCACATGATGCTGCAGGTGACGGCCTCGGCGCTGCTTGCGGAGTGCCGTGTTTTGTCGACACCCGCTTCGCCCGGCTCGGTGCCGACCAGCGGCAACAAGGAAGATTTCGTGAGCATGGGCATGACCGCGGCCCTCAAGCTGCGGCAGGCCACGGACCACCTGCGCGCCATCCTCGCGATTGAACTGCTTTGCGCGACCCAGGCCCTGGAATCGCTGCGTCCTTTGAAAACGGGTGCGCGTCTCGAAGAGTTGCGCGCGGCATTTCTCGATGTCTGCCCGCCGCGCACCGGCGACCGGCCCTTTCACGAGGACCTGCGCGCCGCCTGCGACTGGCTTACCTCGTGGCGTACACGGCGAAGCGCGTGGTGCGTTTGAAGCCCAAGGCCCGGTAGAGTCGCCGGCCGTCCGGTGTGGACTGCAGCACCAGCGGCCCGGCGAAACCGCGCTCGCGGCGCTCGGCGACGGCGTGGCGCACGATCGCTTCCGCGCAGCCCCGGCGGCGGTGCTCTGGCAGCGTCGCCACGGAATAGATGCCCAGCGCGCCCGCGTGTTCCACCGCGGCTCCGCACGTCACCGGCTCGCTGTCGAGATAGCCCACCCAAGCCTCCAGCATCGTGTCCCAACGCTCCTCCGGCTCATACAGCGCGCGCGCCGTCGGGTAGGGGATGTGGAACGCGGCCGCGATCAGCCCCGTGAACGCCTGTCTCTCCCGGGCACTGGCCACCGCCGCGAACTCGAGATCCGGCGGGACGTGCGTCGGCGCCTCGAGCTCCTTTGTTTCCATGCCCGGCGCATCCAGAATCCGCACCAGGCCCAGCGGGTCTAGCAGATCGTCCAATCGCCGTGCCGTGCGGGCGTCCAGCAGGTCTTCGCAGGCATAGAAGTTCCATCCGCGCGACAGACGTCTCATCCGGCGCGGGCGCGTCGATCACCGCCACGTTGAATGCGGGGTGCTCCACCGGAGACGTCACCAGCGTCATACCCGCGCGCCGTTCCGCCGTTCCGTAAAACGACAGGGCGGCAATCAGGTTGGCCGTGTTGTATTCGAACGGCTTCACGCGTCGCTTTGGCTCTTACATCAGATTCAAGGGATCGACATCCACCACCAGCGCCGTCGCCGGCCACTTCTCTTCGAGCGCGTACCGCTGAAGCCGCTGCAGCGTCTTGTTGAGCTCGGGGCGCGACCGCGCTTTGATCAGCATCTGATAACGGAACTCGTTCTTCAACCTCGGGACCGGGGCCTCGGCGGGCCCGAGCGCCTTCATGCCTTCGCCCGGCTCCTTGAGCAACTCCGCCAGCACGCCGCTCATCCGCAGGGCGTCCTCTTGCCTCTCGGCGCGAACCAGCACGTTGGCCAGCGCACTGAAGGGCGGATACCTCATCAATCGCCGGAATTCAAGTTCCTTCTTGTAGAACTTCGCATAATCCTGCTCCGCGGCGCAGCGAATGGAATAGTGGTCCGGATTATATGTCTGCACCAGCACGGCGCCCGGCAAGTGATGCCGCCCGGCGCGCCCGGCCACCTGCGTCAGCAACTGGAACGTGCGCTCCGCCGCGCGAAAATCCGGCACGCCCAGCCCGATATCCGCATTCACCACCCCCACCAGCGTCACGTTCGGTATGTCGTGGCCCTTGGCGATCATCTGGGTTCCGACGAGAATATCGAAGTTGCCCTCGCGAAATCCACTCAGGATTTCCTCGTACTTGTGTTTTCCGGTCACCGTGTCGCGGTCCAGCCTCGCGATGCGCGCTCCGGCCAAGTGGCGGTGCAACTCCTCCTCCACGCGCTCCGATCCGCTGCCGAGGAAGTGGAGGTGCTCGCTGTCGCATTGCGGGCACCTGGCTGGCACGCGGGCGGCGTAATTGCAGTAGTGGCACAGCAGCCGGTTGTCGCGCTTGTGCCAGGTCATCGGCACGGCGCAGTTGACGCACTGGATGCGCTCCCCGCAGCTCCGGCAGGCGACCGCCGAGGAGAAGCCGCGCCGGTTCATCAGCAACATCACCTGCTCGCCGGCCTCCAGCTTTGCCTGCACCGCCTCCACCAGGCGCCGCGAGAACACGGCGTTCGCGCGCGTCTCCAGAAACTCCTCGCGCATGTCGATCCGCTCCACCCGTGGCATCGGGCGCTCGCCCACGCGCTCCGGCAGCTCCAGCAGCCGCGACTTGCCGCGCTCCACGTTGTAGCGGCTTTCGAGGCTCGGCGTGGCCGAACCCAGCACCACGCACGCGCCCTCTTCCCGGCCCCGCAGAATGGCCACGTCGCGCCCGTTGTAGCGCGGCGTCTCTTCCTGTTTGTAGCTGCCGTCGTGCTCTTCATCCACCACGATCAGCCCCAGGTTCTTCACCGGTGCGAAAACCGCCGAGCGCGTTCCCACCGCCACCATCGCCTCGCCCGCGCGCAGCCTCCGCCACTGAGCCGCCCGCTCGCGGTCGTTGAAGGCCGAGTGCAGAATCGCCACCTGACCCCCGAAACGCCCGTGGAACTGCCCCGCCATCGCCGGCGTCAGCCCGATCTCCGGCACCAGCATCAACACGCCGCGTCCCGCCGCCAGCGCGGCTTCGATGGCGTTCAGATAGACCTCGGTTTTGCCCGACCCGGTGACGCCGTGCAGCAGGAACGTCTGGAACCGGCGCTCCGCCATTGCGCCGCGAATTGCCTCCACCGCCGCCTGCTGATGCTGATTGAGCAGGTGCCGCGGCTGCGCCCAGGCGGCGTCGATCGTGAGCGGCTCCGGCTTCAGGTCGACCAGCTTGCGCCGTGCCAGCGCCCGCGCCGCCGCGCTGGCCCCTTTCACCGCCATGCCCAGATCCACCAGGTTGTGCGAACCCGGGTGCAGCTCGAGATAGGCCAGCAGCTCACGCTGGATCCGGGTAAGCTTGACCTCCTCGTGGCGTCCGTTGAATTCGGCGCGCATCCGGATCGCGGGGGCGCGCATTGGGTCACGATCAGCGACGCTTTGCTCCTGCTCTACCAGGCCTTTGCTTTGCATCGCCTTGAGCAGTTTCTTGACGCCTGCGTACTTGCGTTCGAGCGTCGTTTCGCTCAATGGCCGCTGCTCCAGCGCCCTTAATAGCCCCACCGCCGGATCGTGGCCCGTTTCGCCGATCAACAGTTGCCGGACGACATCGTGCCCATGGTCGGTCAGCGCCCAAAACTTCGATTGCCGGACTTCCCCCGCCAGCGGCGCCATCCCCCGCAGCACTTCGCCCAGCGGCGCACAGTAGTATTCCGCCACCCAGCGCCCCAGCGCGAGCAGTTTCGCGTCGAGGACCGGCTCCTCGTCGAGCAGTCGCAAAGCTTCCTTTGTCTCCACCCCAGGCGGCTGGTTGTGGGCTCTTAGAATCATTCCGGTCATCTTGCGTGACCCGAACGGGACGATGATCCGGCAGCCCGGAGCGGCCCGGTGGCGCAGCGTTTCCGGTAGGCTGTAGGTGAACGGGCGTGCCAGGGGAACCGGCAAGCTGACGTCGACAAACGAAAAAACCGCTTCCATCGGTAATCTTTGGCCCATCCGCGGCGCTTTTCAATGTAGCAGGAGCGAACTTATGAAAGCAGTCGCAGCAACTCTTGTTCTTTTGCTCGTCGCCGGTTTTGCCGCTTTCGCGGCCGACATCGACGGGAAATGGAAAGCCGAAACCAAACGACCCTCCCGCGACGGCAGCGGCGAGATCACCATCACGATGTTATTCGACCTCAAGGCCGATGGCGCGAAACTGACCGGCAACGTGACCTTAACCGGTCCCTGGGGTGAACGCCAGGCAGCCGTCTCCGACGGCAAAATCGACGGTAACAAGTTCAGCTTCACCACGACGACCGAAGGCCCGAACGGGACCATGACGACAAAATACGAGGGGACTGTCGAGGGCAGTGCCTTGAAGGGCACATCGGCGCGTGAGGGCGGACAGCGCAGCTTCCCCTTCGAAGCCAAGAAACAGTAAATAAGTCAACCAGTTCGTTGCAGCGCATGCAGTTGTGCGTGTGGTGTCTGAAGCGGTAGAAACCATGCGGCGCGACCGTTTTCGGGCGCGAACGTAAAGCGGTGTTTCCACCGTGAAAGCGCCATTTTTTACCGTGATTATGCCGTGTTTTCACCGTGCGGAGACGGTGAAAACCGGTTATTTGCCATACCGGACCGGGCGGTGACCCTTGCGGCCGGGAGTGCCGGCAGGGGTGTTTGCACCCCATTCTCATCTCCCTTCCCATCCCATTGAAATCACCTCGCGTCCCCTTGCCACCCACCAACAATAGTGTAATCATTTACACTATAAAACTAACCCATGCGCACAGTGGTCCATTGGGATGGCGATCGCTTCTTCGCTTCCATCGAGCAGGCGGCGGACCGGCGGCTGCGCGGTCGGCCCGTCATAGTCGGCGGTGAGCGGCGCGGCGTCGTACTCTCGGCCAACGCCGAGGCCCGCCGGTTCGGCATCTGTCCCGGCTGGCCGACTTCGCGCGCGCGGCGTGCCGTGCCGCCGTTGATCGTTTTACCGGCCCATTTTGACCTGTACGAGCGTTTTTTCGACCAGATCCTGGACCTTTGCCGCGAAACTACGCCGCTGGTCGAGCCCTCCTCGGTCGGCTCGGCCTGGCTCGACCTAACCGGCACCGGGCGCTCCCTCAACCAGCCGCCGGAGCAGGTAGTCGCCCGTCTGCGGGCCACTGTGCGGGAGTGGCTGCGGCTGTCGCTCTCGGCGGGTATCGCCACCAATAAGCTGGTCGCCCGCATCGCCGCGCGGGTCCGGAAGCCCGCTTCCCAACTGACGGTAGCCGCAGGGAGCGAACGCACGTTTCTGGCCCCTCTGCCGCTTGCCTGGTTACCTGGAATTGATGGGCAAGCCATTCAGTCCATGGAACTTGCCGGAATCCGGACTTGTTCACAGCTGGCCGCGGCGCCGATCGATGCGCTGTCTGTCATCCTCGGCCGCAACGCCCTGCGGCTGCAGCGCCGCGCCCAGGGTGTATCGGAAGAACCGGTCGGCAAAAGGAAGGCCGCGGAACCCGGTTGGAGCGAACGCAGCGAGTTTGCCGAGGACGTCTGGGACGAGCCTTTTCTGCTGCTGACCCTGCGCCGCATGGCCGAGAAACTGATGGCGCAGGTCCGCGCGGCGTCGAGCGAAATCCGCCGCATCACGCTCGAACTCGTTTACACCGATCGAGAGGAGTCGCGCCGCAGTTATGACTTCACCGAGCCCATCGCGCTCGACACCGACGCCTTCCCCGTCCTGCCGCAGTTGCTTGAATCGGCGTGGTCGCGCCGCGTTCGTCTGCGCGTGCTGATGCTGAAAGCCGGCCGCGTGTACCACCCCTCGCCGCAACTGGATCTGTTCGCGCCCGCCTCGCCGCGCCGCGAATACGACGCGAAACTGGCCTCCACCATCGACCTGCTGCGCCGGTTGCACGGCCCCTCGGCCGTTCTGCGCGGCTACGAACTGAGAGCGCCCGATGCGGCCTAGAAACGGACATCCCCATGGGCTACGCCGCACTCCACAATCACAGCTATTACTCGCTGCTCGACAGCACCATGCCGCCCGGGCAGATCGTCGAAGCCGCCGTGGCCAGCGGCATGCGGGCCGTGGGCCTGGCCGACCGCGATACTCTTGCCGGCGCGGTGGCATTTTATAAGCACGCTCGCGCCGCCGGCATTCATCCGGTGATCGGCAGCGAAGTGACTCTGGATGGGGGGGCCACGCTTGTTCTGCTGATCGAAAACGCACGCGGCTACCGCAATCTCTGCCGCCTGCTGACGGCGCGAATCGACCACCCGAACGGGCTGACGCACGATTGTCTGCAGCAGTTCGCTGAAGGTTTGATTTGCCTCGCCGGGCCGCGCAGCGAGATCGCCCGCGCCATCAGAAGCAATACGGACCCCGCGCCCGCGCTCAACTTTCTGCGCAACGTCTACGGTACGAACCTCGTGCTGGAGGTGACGCCGCACACGGATGAGGACCTGTATCTCGCGCGCCTTTTTGCAACGCTCTCACACCGCTGCCGCGTGCCGCTGGTGACGGCGTGCGACACGCACTACCTGGCTCCCGAAGACCGTCTGCGCTACGACATCCTGGCCTCGATGCGCACGCTGACGCTGCTGAACCAGCGCCATCCGGAGAAGCTCCCGCCCGGCCGCCACCACTGGCACGCCGAGGAAGACATGGCGCGTTTCTTCGGCGGCATGCGGCAGGCGATGGAGAACACATTGCGGGTGGCCGAGCGCTGCCGA
>JBEKHU010000271.1:0-5317 GCA_050012115.1 Bryobacteraceae bacterium
CAACGAAGGGCATCACGAGGTAGGCGGTGACCGTCTGCAGGTAGATCCACAGCGACTCGAAGCGGCCGATCACCGGCGCCCAGAGCGCGCCCAGAATGAAGACCGCGAGCACGGCGGCGCGGCCAGTGAAAATCTGGCTCCGCTGCGAGGCGTCCGGGCACCAGCGCAGATAGAAATCGCGCGTGAAGAGCGTGGCGATGGAGTTGTAAGTCGCACTGAGGTGGCCCATCAGCGCTGCGGCGATGCCCGCCACCGTCAGACCGAGCAGGCCGGCGGGCATCAGCGCGCCGAGCAGCGCGGGATACGCCTTGTCGGGCGAGCTGAGGTGCGGGAGCAACGCCCGCGCGATCAGCCCGGGCATGACCAGCAGGAACGGCATGGCGACCTTGAGGTAGCCGCAAAAGACCGCGCCGAGGCGGCCCTGGTTGAGGTCGCGCGCGGCGAAGACGCGCTGCACGAGCACCTGGTCCATCGACCAGTAGAAGCTGCCGACGAGGAAGCCGCCGAAGAACATGCCGGGCCAAGGCACGTCGGCGTGAGTCGGCGGCCGCACCATGCTGAACATCTCCGCCGGCAGACGCGCGTGCAGTCCCTGCCAGCCGCCCACGCGGCCCAGTCCGATGGAGGTCAGAACCACCGCCGCGGCCAGCAGGATCGTGGTCTGCAGCGCATCGGTGTAAACCACCGCGGTCAGCCCGCCCTTCATGGTGTAGAGCGCCGTAAAGAGGCCCAGCACCCAGATCACGGTGACGCGGTCCCAGCCCAGCACGTCGGAGAAGACGATCGACGACGCCCACAGCGAGATCGAGATCTTGGTGAGGATCGAGAGCACGATCATCAGCGCGCTGAACAGCAGCCGCACGCGCGTGCTGAAGCGCTTCTCCAGGAACTCCGGCACCGTGTAAATGCGGTTGCGCATGTAGAACGGCAGGAACAGCACGATCAGCGGCACCAGGCAGAAAACCGCGATCCACTCGAAGCCGCCGATGCACATGCCGATGGCGAAGCCGGTGCCGGCGAGGCCGACGAAATGCTCGGCCGAGATGTTGGAGGCCAACAGCGACGCGCCGATGAAAGGCCAGCGCAGTTGGCGGTTGGCCAGAAAGTAGCCCTCGCTGGTCGCGGCCCGCCGCGCGGCGCGCATCCCGATGGTCACCACCAGCACGGCGTAGATCGCGACGATCGCCCAATCGACCGGTTGCAGGTGCAAGCTTCGACTCTCCCCTCTCGCACCGGCTCCTCCGGGCGAAAGGACATCATACCTGCGCGGGTGATACTATGTCGCACGACAGGAGACGCCAATGAACGGCTACCAGCGCACCGCCGCCGCGCTGCGCGGCGAACCGACCGACGCGACGCCCGTCATGCTGCACAACTTCATGATGGCCGCGCGCGAGGCCGGCGTCACCATGCGGGAGTTCCGCAGCGACCCGCGCCAGATCGCCCGCGCGTTCAGCGAGTCGATGGAGCGCTACGGCTACGACGGCATCATGGTGGATATCGATACCGCGACGCTGGCCGCAGCGGTGGGCGTCCCGGTCGAATACCCGGAGGACGAGCCGGCCGTGTGCCGCGGCGCCCGCCTGGACAGCCTCTCGGAACTGGACGAGTTGCCGCCGCCAGATGTCGGCAGACACGAACGCGTCCAGGTCTGGCTGGAGGCTGTGCGGCTATTGAAGCAGGAGTTCAGCGGCGAGGTCTTCATCCGCGGCAACTGCGACCAGGCTCCGTTCAGCCTAGCCTCGCTGATGCGTTCCGCGGAGGGCTGGATGCTCGATCTGATGGATCCCGACAACGAAAGCGCGGCGTTCCGGCTACTCGACTACTGCTACGCAGCGACCACCCAGTTTCTGCGGCTGATGGCCGCCACCGGCTGCGACATGCTCTCCAACGGCGACAGTTCCGCGGGCTCCAGCCTGATATCACCGCGGCTGCACCGCAAGTTCGCGCACTCCTATGAGACGCGTCTGGCCGCGTTCTCGCACGAGCTCGGGTTGCCTTACGCACAGCACGTCTGCGGGAACGCCCGCCCCATCCTGGCCGATCTTGTGGCCAGCGGCGCCGACGCCGTGGAGCTTGACTTCAAGACGGACTCGCAAACGGCACACGACGCGCTGAAGGGCCGCGCCACTCTCATCGGCAACATCGATCCGACCGGCGTGATGGCCATGGGAACGCCGGACCTGGTCGAGGCCAAGTGCCGCGAGCTGATGGCGATCTTCGCCGACACGCCGCGGCTCATTCTGAACGCCGGCTGCGCCCTGCCCTCCACGACGCCCCCCGATAATCTGCGGGCCATGATCCGGACGGCCCATGGCAACTGATCGGTCCTAACAGCCACGCGGGCGGAGCAAAGATCCGGGCTGCTCAGAGCAGTGCTTCGGACCGGCCAGGGAAACTCGACTGGCCGGTTATGTTATTCCCGGCGAGGACGAGCTTCCAGGACGCTGCTGCGTAAAAACACTTCCATCGATAGCTGTCTTTCGATAGAATCTTTAGAGAAGAGGATCGAGGTCCTCCCAACGAGGCCGCTTGACGTTCCAGATTCTTGCGCTCACTATCATTGCAATTCTAGTTCTGTTTCCGGCCTGGAGCTTACTCCACGGGTTGCGGCGTGCAGGAAAGGCGCATGAAGCGGACGCCGCGACCGACCGGTTTCTGCGGGATGCCCTGCGTCAAATGGTCTCGGAAATCGTTGTGCTGGTGCTATTCCTGGCGGCTCTCGCGATCGCTGTGCTGATGCACGCCGGCCCCTTCTGAGCGTCCGCTTATTTCTGGCGGCCGCGATTCGAGAACCCGCTCCATTTCATTCACCAGGCAAGCTTCGCAGAGTGGCGTGCTTTGCGTCCCGTCGCACCAGTCCGGGCCGGCGGGCGCCTCTCCCAACAGCGCGATGACTCTCAGCCGAGGATTCGCTTTTCGCAGCTCGCGCAAGCTCTCGAGAGCACTCTCGTCTTCTGGCGGGACGGTCAACAACACAACTGCCGCTCGCTCCCTCGCCAGGCGCAATCCCTCCTCGACACTGGCCGTCGCCATGACGGCCATCCTCTGACTCTCGAGCACAGATTGAATCAGCCGCCGCTGAACGGGGCCCGGTTCGATGACTACGGCGACAGGCCTCCCCGCGGCGAGAGCCTGTCGGGCCGACTGGATCATCTGCAGGGGAGTGAACGGTTTTGGGAGTACGGCTTCGCCCTCGCCCCCCAGGTGCTGGATCCAGCCCGGATCGCCCGTCGTGAAGATCACTCTGGCGTTCTCGCAAGAGCGGCGGATCTCCTGCGCCAGTTGGGTCCCCAACCCGTCCGGCAGATGGAGATCCACGATAAAGACGTCGAAACATCTTTTTTCAGCCCGGATGCACTCCGCAGCCTCCTCCAAGCTGCCCGCCTCAACTACTTCCCATCGCTCGTGTTCAAGAATCAGCCGGGCCAGTTCCCGGACAGCCCGTTCGTCGTCCACCAGCAGGATCCGTGCCGTATCGGTTCCTTTGCTGGACATGCTCAGCCTCCTCCGTGCCACGTTCGGGCGACTTGCTGCTCATACGCTATACCCGATTGGACGCACCGGCAAGGATTTCTGCCACACATTTTCAGATGTGGCTGTACATCCTACAGCCTGACCGGCCCGCAAATGGGCGGCGTCAACGGGCGCCTGCGCCTGCTTGGGCGCGCAGCGAAAGCGCCCTTTGGAGCTCCGCGCGGAGCGCCTCAAGTTCCGCCGACGCCAGGGGAAGCCGCGGCGGGCGGACACGGCGGCTGCCCATTCCGGCCTCCTCCTGCAGGTGTTTGATCAACTGCACGAATTTCGGCACCGTATCCATGCGCAGCAGTGGCAGGAACCACCGATAGATTTCGAACGCCCGCGCCATGTGGCCCGCGCGTGCGGCGTTGAACAACTCCACCGAATCCTTCGGAAACGCGTTCACCAGCCCCGCGATCCACCCGCACGCGCCCGCGGCCACGGCCTCGACAATCAGGTCATCCACGCCACACAGAATCTGCAGGCGTTCCGCCGCGATTACCCGCAAAGCCAGGATGCGGCGCACATCGGCGCTCGATTCCTTGACCGCTTCGAGATTTGCGTGCCGGCCGAGCAGTTCCGCGATCTGCTCCGGCAGGAAATCGACTTTGTAGGCGATCGGGTTGTTGTAAAGCATGCACGGCAGCGCCGTCGCCTCCATCACCGCGCCAACATGCGCCCGCATTTCGGACCAATCGCCGCAATACACATAGGGCGGCAGAACCATCAGGCCGTCGCAGCCCGCCTCGCGCGCGGCCCGGGCCTGCTCGACGGCCTCGCGCGTCGAAGTCGCGGCCACGCCGGAAATCACCTTGGCGCGCCCGGCCAGCGCCGCGACACAGGTTCTCAGGACGTCGCGCCGTTCATCAAAACTCAGCGTTCCGCCCTCGCCGAGCGAGCCGAGGGCCACGATGCCAGTACAGCCGTTCTCCACCAGCCACTGCGCGTGCCGTGCCAGGAACTCGTGGTCCACGCTCAGGTCTTCCTTGAAGGGAGTCGTGATTGCCGGAATGACTCCGTGCCAGTGCATCGGGATTGTCCTCGCTTTGTGACGATCTTACTTGATGTGGCCGATTGACGCGAACGGCGGAGCTTCTTCTCGCGCGTAGCACGAGCAATTCGGGCGGGGTCCGCCCCACGGCCACAGGCGGCTAGGAATCAGAGCCCCGCTTTTCGTCCAGGCTGGACCACGACGCCAAATCCTGGGCGGTGCCGCTTTTTTGCCGCCGCCGCACGAGCGAGTCGTGCAGAATCCTGGTGAGCATCAGGTCGCGCGCGGCAAGTTCGCGCGTCATGTTGGATTCGTGGAGCCGGTACAGCAGCGTGACTTCGCGCAGAATGACGATCTTCAGCCCCGCTTCGCGGGCGCGCAGGAACCAATCGAAGTCTTCACTGATGCGCAGAGTCTCGTCAAGGAACCCCACCACGTCGAAGACGCGCCGGCGGTATAGGCCAGCGCCCAAATGGATGTGCGCCACCGAGTGGTCCGGACCCTCGAATGGCAGATCGAGCTTCTTGGCGCCCGGAAGTTCGATGTAGCGAATACGGCCGGTCACGATGTCCAGAGCCGGGTCTTCCACGAGACGGCCGACCTGCAATTCAAGTTTGCCGTCCGGCCACTGATCGTCCGCATCCGCAAAGCCGATCAACTCGCCCCGGGCTTCCCGCAGGCCGCGGTTGCGGGCAGAGGCCGGGCCACCGTTGTCTTTGCGGAAGTAGCGGATATCCGCCCCCAAGGCCGCGACCGTTTGCGGCGTCTCATCTGTCGAGCCATCGTCGACAACGAGGATTTCGAGAG
>JBEKHU010000272.1:0-5316 GCA_050012115.1 Bryobacteraceae bacterium
CGGCGACGTTGAGCGGCTGGTTAATGTCCCAGACGGTCAGCAGATGCGCGCCGTGCTCGCCGATGTAGGAGACGTCGAGGTTGGTGTTCCAGCCCAGCCCGCGCTGCACCGCCAGGCTCCACTTCTGCGACATCGCGGGCAGCGCGTCGTTCTGCACCGAACGCATCAGGACCATCGACGGTCCGGTCATGACATTGGATGGGAACCCGGCGGACAGCGTGCTCAGGCCGTCGGGAGCCACGACAGGGTTGGGCGGAATCATAACGACGTCGGTGTTGAAGGGAACGTTCTGGCCGCGATTGGGCAACCCGGACTCGTTCTCCTCACCGCCGTAGAAGATCCCGAAGCTGGCCCGCACGACCGTAGCCTTCAGCGGCTGCCAGGCGATGCCGAAGCGCGGGCCGATGTTGGTCTTCTTCCAGGGGTAGAGGAAGCGGGAGACACTGCCACGATCCACGGTGACGAAGGAGGGGAAGTCGGGCGGCAGCGCGGCATTCTGATTGGCCCCGGCGGGGATTGCGAGCGTCAAGGTGTTGGGCACGAAATTGGCCTGCTGACCGTGGATCTCCTCGATCGGGCTGAACAGATCGTAACGGACGCCGAGGTTGAGACTGAGCTTGCTCGTCACCTTCCAGTCGTCCTGCACGTAGCCGGAGTAGGACAGGCGCCGGTCGGAGATCATGTTGCTGGTGGTGACACGTCCGCCGTAGGGGATGCCTTGGACGAAGCTGGCGAATCCGTCGCCAGTGTCGGCCAGGTCGGCGAAATTCGAGGTCTGGGCTTTGGGGAAGAGGAATTCGCCCTGCGGCTCGGAGGAGTACTGGAACGGGAAATCGATGCGCCGGGCTTCGAAGCCGAACTTGAGCGAGTTGGAGCCGTGCTGGACGGCCAGGTTCTCGATGAAGTCCCAGACATTGGAGTACTCGACGGTCGGAGCAATCGATGCGCTGCCGAGACTGGAGTAGTTATCCATCTGCAGGTCCGGCAAGCCGCCGTGGGTGGGAGAAAAGGGGTCGTAGCCGCCGATGCCGAACTGCTTGTAAAGATCCTGAGTGTAGGAGCCCTGGAGGTGGCGCGCGGCGAGACGAGTGAAGGCCAGCCGGGTCTCCGATAGAATGGCCGACGTCCAGAGATGGGTCCAGCTCGCCATGGCATTCAATGCGCCGGCATCGAAGTAGGGCCAGCAGTGGCAAAGCTCCTCAGGCAGTGGGGACAGGCTTGTGGAATCCGTGTGGGAGACGCTGGCCGACCCGAAAAGAGTGTCCTTTGCGGAGAGATGATGATCGATGCGCACATCGCCCTGGTTGGTCGAGCCCGAGTTGGGCCCCATCCCGAAGAAGTTGTTGCTGGGGATGCTGAAGTTGAGGTTCTGATTCGGAGCGGGCAGCAGGGCGGCGATCTTCAGGGCCACCGGGTCGAGCTCGGCAGCCGGAATGATGTTGCCCGTGAACGGCTGGCGGATGGGCAGATAGTTGCCGCCGCCGGCGTCGAAGAACTGCGTGCTGCGGAAATCATAAATGGCGCCGCCGGGAATGGGGTTGCCGATCCAATCGGTGCTGGCGATACTGCCGGTCAGCAGGCGGGCGAAATTGCCGGTCTGGAATTCAGGGAAAGGCAGAGTGGAGGTCTGCGGCGTTTGCCCGCTCGACCGCTGGCCCTGGTAATCCACGAACCAGAAGGTCCGGTTCTTGACAATCGGCCCGCCGGCGGTAGCGCCGAACTGGCTGGCGTGGGAGGGCGGGCGAGCCTGGCCGAAGCGGTTTGAGAACCAGTTGTTGGCGTCGAGCTTGTCGCTGAAGTACTGGCCGAACACCGAGCCGTGCAGTTGGTTCGTGCCGGACTTGATGGAGACGTCCATCACGCCGCCGGCGCCGCGCCCGTACTCGGCGTTGAAACCGTTCGTCATCACGCGCACCTCGCCGATGGCTTCCAGCGAGGGACTCACGACATAGGGATTGCCGCTCGAGTAATCGATCAGATTCGAATTGTTGTCTACGCCATTCAGCAGGAAGTTGTTCTGCCCGTTGGCGACCACTCCGTTCGCCGAGAAGCCGTTTGAACTGCCCGACTCGCCCGGCACCACGCCGGCCGACAGCAGGGCCAGCGACACCATGTTGCCGCCGAGCGGTAAATCGCGAACGCTCGCCGCTTCAAAGGTGGCGCCCGTCACGGTGCTTTCGGTCTGCAATTGCGGCGGCGTCGCGGTCACCTCGATCGATTCGCTCAGCTCGCCGATCTCCAATTGGATGTCGACGCCCACGCGCGCGCCCAGGCCTACGGGGATGTTGCGCTGGATTTTCTTCTTGAACCCGTGCGCCTCGGCGGTTACCGAGTAGGGACCCAATGGGAGCATGCCGCGGATGTAGTTGCCGGTTCCGTCGGCCGTCACCGTGTAGCTGACGCCCGTGTCCTGCCCCGTGATGGTGATCTTCGCATGCGGCACCGTTTCGCCAGCAGGATCGGTGACTGCGCCCACAATGGTTCCCAAATCGCGCTGCGCGAACAGGACGCCGCTAGCCAACAGCACCAGCAGCAAGGCGCGGAGTAACGTATTTGTCATGTGTCCACCTGACCACCATTCTTAACTCACCGGTACGGCCATGCCAACCCGGGCACAGCGGACCGCGGGCTACCCGCGAAGCCGAGAACTCGAATGCCCCTCGATATTTCTTGACTGCCGCGGCCCACTCTCCGGTTGGCTGGACCGGACAAGGTTGGTCTCGAAACGATGGCACCGCAGATCCCGGCAAGCTAAGATTCCTGTATACAGCCAATGTGACTGAGAGGGGCGACGCCTGCCCAAAGCAGGTCCCAAAGTGTAGGATTTGTGCAACAGGGAAGGCCGCTCCCCCGAATCGGTTACAGACGGCCAATGAGCAGGCCGCCTGCGCCGGCAGAGTTCCCACTGGGGGTTTGCGCGATGGGACGACATTGGCGAACAACGCGGCAGGCCGGCAGACGGTGGTCCAGCTCAGCGCGAGTAAACCGAACCGGATGCAGGAGACTCGATCCGCGGCGACTGAGAGTTCCCGCGCCAGGCGTTTGCCTCAACCGAGGGGCGTCGTCAGGAGAAGTACGCTGAGGACGCGTTGTGATGAGGCGGAGATGGACGCAGCCCCGCCCCATTGGCTGAGGAGGGGAGAGGCGTAGCTGCCGGTGTCCGGGTCCTGGCTGGGAAGATGGCATGACCAGATGGGCTTGCTGCCATTGAGGGCGGCCCGATGAGCGACGAAGATCCAGTCCGACTGGTGGCAATTCTGAACTCGTTCAACCGCCGGGAACTGCTGCGCGAAGCAATGCCCTCGCTTGCCGGCGCGCTGGCGGAATGCCCGTTTGGAGCGGCGATTGTCGTATTCGATGCAGGTTCAACGGATGGCAGTCTGGAGTGGCTCGACGAGTACCGAAAGGAAAGACCGGAGCCGCCGGTCCAAGTGCTCCGGAAGGAAGAAGGAGCCGACGGTTCCCTAAGCGCCGGAGTCAACGCGGGAGCACGATATTCCCTCGAGAAGTTCCCGGATCTAAAGTGGCTTTTCTTGTTTGAAACCGACAATTGGATCGATGGCGTCGCTCCCGTTCTCGCGGCGGTGGAGCTGTTGGGGAGCGTTCCGGATCTGGCCGCAGCCGGCTTCACGGTGAAGAAGCACGGCGGCGATGACGCTGGATTCGGATGCCGGTTTCCGACGGTCGCGCAATTCATCCTCGGCCAGCAGCTCACGAGTCTTCTGCGCCTGGATGCTCCGAGGATCAGGGAATGGCACAAGACCGGGAACGTCCGTTGGGCGCCGTGTGACGCAGTTTATACCAGTCCGCTGGTGATCCGGCGGGAAACGTGGGAGCAGATTGGCGGGCCGGATGCCGCGAGTTTCCCTTTCTCCGACACGGACGTCGATTGGAGTTGGAGGGCCTGGAGTCAGGGCTGGCGTATGGCTGTGATCGAGACGTCACGGGTGGTCCACGATAATAGAGGCGTTGCCTCGGAGTGGTCCGCAGGCAGGGTGGTCAACTTCCATCGCGCCAGATTGCATCTGCTGAGCAAACACAGAAAGATGCCCCTGTTGCCGGTTAAGATACTGCTGCTATGCCGGCACTTGTTCGAGCTCTTCCTACTGATAGTTGCGAGCTGGTGTCTCAACAATCCAAGGCAAATGTTACGGAAGCGATTGGTTTTGCTCAAATCGGTGCTGTGGAACTATGACCGCTGACACCGCAGGAGTGCGCAAAAGGCGATGGCCATAAGCAGAATCTGGGCTTCCTGTCGAAGTATTTTCCGGGAGGGAACGGCGGCGCTGCGCCGCACTTTGTTTTATGTACAGCAGGGCAGCAGGAGCCAAAACACACATCAAACAGATCGTAAAGTGGTTGCTCCCGGCACAAGTGTTCGCAGAGTTAAGAAGTGCGCGCACATGAAGGTACGGTCTGAAGGTGCTGCGAAAGAATGGTTTGTTAGAAATCTCCACTCGCGTGGTTGAACATTGTGGCCCGACCGTTCTTAGAGGGCCATTTTCGGGCCTACGCTTCCCGCCAGAGGTTCTACTGAATCTACCTTGTGCACAACGACTCGTTGGTAGTTATGAAAAAGAGCTTCATCCCATCTTTCAGGACTTGAATATGAGGGACTACCAGATGGTCGTGAATATCGGAAGTGCGGAAGGATATTATGCTGTTGGGCTGGCCTTGCTTCTCCATTTGCCCGTGTTCGCTTTTGATGTCGATCCAGAGGAGCGCCGGCGCTGCAGGGAAACGGCAGAATTAAACGGTGTTGGATCGCTATTAAGAATAAGGGCCTACTGCGACGGGCCGACACTGCGGAAGCTCGCGCGCGGGAAGAGGTATTTCATAGTGAGCGACTGCGAAGGATATGAAGTGGAGTTGTTCGACCACGAAGCCGCCGCGGATCTGCGGCACTCGGACGTTCTTGTCGAAATCCATGAAGCAGAACAGGAGGCGGTTTATGAGTCAATTTGTGGAGCGTTTACGGCCTCTCATTTAATCGATACTTATGAAGCAACTCCAAGAGATGCCGCTGAATACCCAGAGCTTGGTTTTCTAGACGCAGATGCTGGAAAGGCTATCGAGGAATGGCGTGATTCGCGTCAAAAATGGGTGTTTCTTAAATTCAGAATCGGTATACATTGTTAGTATAGATGTTGTCATGAGCAAAGGAATGTGTGCGTTATTCATTTCGACATGTTCAAAATCTGAAGTTAAGGCAGGTGAATACATTGAGATAATGGGTGGTAATCATGATATATGATATATATAGATTTCATATGTTAATTGAACACAGCACTTTTGAATCGTGCCAGCGACGGTTGA
>JBEKHU010000273.1:0-5305 GCA_050012115.1 Bryobacteraceae bacterium
CTCGTCTCGCTCGAGGACATCGAACGCCTGCGCGCCGAGGGCTTCCCAATCGCCGCGGGCTCACTGGGCGAGAACCTCACCATCCGCGAACTCGATTTCCGCCTGCTGCGCGGCGGGCAGCGGTTCTACGTGGGCGGCGCGCTGATCGAGCTGACTAAGCTGCGTGGGCCGTGCCACAAGCTGGACATCTATAACCGCGCCCCCGATCTGCTGATCCAGCACCGGCTCCAGGATGCCCGTGCCCGCGCCGGCGACCCGTCTTCGCCTGTCTGGGCCATGGGCGGCTTCTACGCCGCCGTCGTCCGCCCGGGACCCATCGCCACCGGTGTTACAATCGCCTTGGCAGACCAGGCGGTCTGACCGGGTGGCGCGGTTTGCCAGAGAAGCCTCAGCACTCCGATTCCAGACGCGCGCAGTTTGCGCTCTCCGCGGTCGCCCAATCCATTCCGCCCGACCTGCAGCAGGGCCTTGAAATCCTGCTCAGCCAATCGGCCGATCCGCAGGCCGCCGTGCTGCGGCTGGAACGGTTCTGCGACGCCAATCCGGCTGAGTTCCAGCAGATCGCCTGGACGCCCTTCGGTCTGCAGGCCCTGATCGCCGTCTTCTCGTCCAGCGAATTCCTCTCCGAGGAGCTGCTGCGCCATCCTGGCTGGCTGGTCTCCATTCTCAGTTCCGGATGCCTGCATCGCGTCCGCTCGACGCCCGAGATGGAGGCCGACCTGGCGTCCTGGATCGCCCAGGAAGACGGCTCCGGCGAGCGCGCGGCGGTCTCCGCGCTGCAGCTCGCCAGCTTCCGGCGCCGCAAGATCCTGCGCATTCTGCTGCGCGATTTGCTGGGCTTCGCAGGCTTGTCGGAGATCACCGAGGAGCTCTCCAACCTCGCCGACGCCATCATCGGCACGGCCTGCCGCGCCGTGCGGGACAAACTCGAAGCCCGCTTCGGCGTGCCGCGCCTGGCCGACGGCAGCGTCTGCGGCTTCACGGTTCTGGCGCTCGGCAAGCTCGGCGGGCGCGAGCTGAACTACAGCTCCGACATCGACCTGATGTTCCTGTTCCAGGGCGCGGGCGACACCGACGGCGCGCCCGGACTGAGCAACAAGGAGTTCTACAAGAAGGTCGCCAACCGGCTCACCGAGCTGCTGGCCACCTACACCAGCTTGGGGCTGGTCTACCGCGTCGATCTGCGCCTGCGCCCCGACGGCCGCCTGGGCGACGTCTGCATTTCGCTGGACGGCGCCAAGCAGTATTACGAGAAGCGCGCCCGCGACTGGGAGCTGCAGATGCTGATCAAGGCCCGTTGCGCCGCCGGCGACGCGGACCTGGCGCGCGCGCTGCTCGACTGGGTGCAGCCCATGATCTATTCGACGACCGTCGATTTCTCGGCCGTCGAGCGCATGTCGGAGGCGCGCGAGCGCATCAGCGAGAAGCTGGCCGCGCGCAAGCGCCCCGGCGGCGTCGACGTGAAGCTCGCGCCCGGCGGCATCCGTGACATCGAGTTTCTGGTCCAATGCCTGCAGCGCGTCCACGGCGGGCGCGCGTTCTGGCTGCGCAACTCGGGCACGCTGCTGGCGCTGAACCGCCTGCGCGACAAGGACCTGCTCTCGGACTCCGAGTACTCGCGCCTTGTCAGCGCCTACCAGTTCCTGCGGCACCTCGAACACCGGCTGCAGTTCGCCGAGGACCGCCAGACGCACACCCTGCCGGAGCGGCCCGAGGAATTGGACCTGGTGGCGCGCCGCATGCCCGCCACGCTGCTGGGCGAAGATCCCACGCCCGAGTCGCTGCTGCGCCGCCTCAACGAGCACCTGGCGCACGTGCAGGAAGTCTACGAGCGTGTGATCCACGCCCAGCAGCCGGCCTACTACACGCAGCACCCCGCGGCCCCCGGCCAGCCCACGGTCGAGAGCGCCGCCGATCCCGTAGCGGGCGCGCCCGGCGCCAGCAACCTGGTGCGCTTCCTCGATCAGCGCGCGCCGGCCTTCGCCGCCGCCGTCAACCGCGCGCGCTTCGGACGGCTGCGCGCGGCCTTCGAGCACCTGCTCGAAGCCCTGATCCGGCGCGACGACTGGCTGCGCGCGTTGAACAACGATCCGGTGCTGTGCGGCTACCTGCTCGACATCTTCCAGCACAGCCCGTATTTCGCCGAACAGCTTGTCCGCACGCCAGACTACTTCGAGGAGCTGCGGACCATGCGCGCGCGCGGCCGTTCCAGCATGGCGCTGGGCGAAGTGATGCCGTTGCTCGAGGATATCGGCGAGATCCGGCGCTTCTTCCTGCGCCAAATGTTCCGCATCCAGGCCGAATCGATCTGCCTCCAGGCCTCGGTGTTTCAGACGCTCGAGCGCGCCTCCGCCCTGGCCGACGCGGCCATCGTCTCCTGCCTCCGCCTGGCGCTCAAGCTGGTCTTTGAGAGCCATCCCCCGGCCGATCTCAACTACTCGCCGTGGAACCAGTTGATGGTCGTCTCGCTGGGACGCCTGGGCATGCAGGAGTTCGATCTCGGCTCCGACGCCGACCTGGTTTTCATCCTCCCCGACGCCGACCTGCCGGAGCTGCATTTCTGGACGCGGGTCGCCGAAAAGCTGGTCTCCCTGCTCGGGTCTTACACCGGCGACGGCACGATGTTCGCCGTCGACACGCGGCTGGTGCCCAACGGCAAGGGCGGCGCCCTGGTTCAATCCGAAGGCGCCTTCCGCGAGTATTTCGCCCAAAAGGCCGAGGCCTGGGAGGGGATCGCCTACATGAAATCGCGCGCCGTTGCCGGCGACGTCGAGCGCGCCACCGCCTTCCTGGCCGAGCTGCAGAAGATCGACTGGCGGCGCTACGGCCAGAGCGGCCGCTCGCGCAAGGAGCTGCGCCTGATGCGCGATCGCATCGAGCGCGAGCACGGCGAAAGCTCTCCGCTCAAGAACGCCGCCGGCGGCTACTACGACATCGACTTCGCTCTGATGTACCTGCGGCTCAAGAGCGCCGGCATCTTCTTCAAGGTGCTCAACACGCCCGCGCGCATCGAAGTGATCGAACAGATGGGCCATCTCGAGCACAACGACGCCCAGTTCCTGGCCGACGCGGCCACCTTCTACCGCGCCGTCGACCATGGCTTGCGGCTCATCTCGGGCCACACCGAGGGCGACCTGCCGCAGTCGGAACAGACCCTCGAGACGCTGACCCAACTGATGCACCGCTGGGTGCCCGAACACCTGGCCGACCAGCCCCTGCACCTCGAATTGCTGCAGATTCGCGAGCGCACCCGGCACGTCTTCGATCGGCTGTTTGAAGCGTCCTGACAGCGCGATTCACGGGGCGCAGAGTCAGCCTTCTGGAAGCGAAAGCACGCGCCTTCGACGCTGCGGATCGCGGGCGCGGCGCGAGGGCCGAGTGGCCCAATTTGGGCCACTTTCTCTTGTAACTTGTTGATTCTACGTTGAGCAAACGGCCCAACTTGGGCCGTTTTGCTCTTGAAACGAAGCGATGGGAGCGGTGGCCGGGCGCCCGCGTCCGTTCTCAGTGGGCTAGTTTGTTCGCGCGGACGAGCACTTCTACGGGTTGGCGACGAACCGTCAAAATGCAGACCGTTGAGCCGTCGTACTGGCGGGCCCAGTGGCGTAACCTCCCGTACTGGGACTTCGGGGGGGATTCCTGAACACGTTGCGCGCCGGACGTTGTACGGTCACACGAACTGGCGCGCCCTAGAATTCACTGACTGGCGGCCCGCTTAGAACCTTTCTTTCGAAAACAAACGCCAGTCAGTCTGATGCTTCCGTTCCTCATCAAGCCAACTGAAATCCGGTATGTAGGAATAGACTTGCGCATCCGCGCCGAGGAGCATCATCGTGTTCAAGCTCGCAAAGTAATTGAAATTGAACACCGGCCGCCTGACGTGCTCTAGTGTGCCAGTCAGGAAGACGTGACGGCTCATTGGATAAAGCACGAACTCCGCGTTCTTGAAGCCGATGTTCTGGCCTTTTGGCCCTTCCAGCACGACAGGATTATCTGAGGCGATAAGCCTTCCTTTCGCAGTAAACGATGTCCCCCAGTAGCGCTCCCGGAGCAAAGGAAAAATGCCGTCTGCATCTTTGAACGCCCTTTGCATGTACCAGTCGGTCTCCGCAGTTATGTTGAACTCACCGGATTCGAAAAACCTCTTCATGCCCTCATAGTCAGCTCCGGGGGCATCTGGGTCCATGCCCGCCTTCTTTAGACCGGCCAGCCACGTATCGCGACTCTGCAATTCTTCCGCAAGCTTCTGTCGCGTGAGGCGGCCCACAATCTCAAGTGCATAGGGCCGGAATCGTGGAACCCGTACCCATTGATACGCCATAAAATGCAGCAGTTCATCGAGTTCGTCATCGTTTGGTGGCCTCCGTTCCCTATCGATGCTCTTGAGAATCGGTGCCACCTGGGACTCCAGTTCCGAGAAGAACTTCTCTACCGCCACGGGATCAGGCGTAGGCTCGGACAATCGGTAGAAATCTCGGATGTGCCCCGCATGCTCAGGTGTAGTGGCCCATTGTTTTTGCCGCGACAGGTCGGTAACCCACAGCCTTCCCTCATTTGTGCCGCTCTCGGTAAACCCCGCGAGCCAGCACTGTGGCACAAAATGGTGCCTTCTCGGCTCGGCTTCGTCTGTGGTTGGCGGGTTCATTGGTCTCAGTTAGAGTGGTGTGTCCGATTCACTCCCCCTCGGATTCCGGTGATGCGGAATCGTCAGCCACAGCGGCGAATTTCCACTCAACTCCGACGATCCGGAACAGCTGGTTGCAACTGCGGCAGGAAAAGTTATATCCGATCTTGACCTGCTGAGGCGAGACATAAGTAGACTCGCCACAATCGCATGTGAACGGCGGACGAGCTGGGAAAAAAGTGAAGCTCCCATCTGATTTTTTGGCCTGGTAAGGCATCCCGCAGACCAGACAAAGTGCCGTACGGCTACTCTCGACGGTTTTCTCCATTACCTTTATGTTCCCCCCGCATGCAACGCACGGGAAGTTAATGTTTATGGAGATCATCGCCGTGAACGAATTGTTCACCATAGGCGCGTTGTCCGCCAGCGTCTCCTCCAAAAACGGCCGGGCGGAGGCCCGCGGCCTATCAGCGCGCGAAAACGGCCATTCCGCGTGCAAATATGCCCCGAGTTTGTTCCACGTCTTCTTAATCCACTTGCCTTTGGGGCGCTCATCCACGCCAACCGCGCGAAATGGGCCCTCGGCCATCCTCCCAAACTCCTTCTCGGGCGCGATGGCATAGGTATGCGTTTCTTCGGCGCCGGGCTCAATCGCTATGAGTGCCTCGAAGGCCTGCGGTG
>JBEKHU010000274.1:0-5296 GCA_050012115.1 Bryobacteraceae bacterium
CGCCCGACCAGTTGGTGCGCCTGGTGGAACGGCACGCCGCGGCGCGCCAACTCCTCGGCCAGGTCCGTCGCCACCAGCCAGCCGTCCTCGGCGGCCGCGCGCGGCGCCTCAGGCTTGAGCTTCGACGTCCGCACGACCAGCGCCGCCATTTCCAGCGACGCGGTGAGCTGCGCCGAAGCGTCGAACAGCGGCTCCTTGTCTTCCTGCAGGTCGCGGTTGTAGGTCATCGGCAGGCCCTTCAGCGTGACGAACAGCGACGTCAGGTCGCCGAAGACGCGCCCGCACTTGCCGCGGATCAGCTCCAGCGAATCCGGGTTCTTCTTCTGCGGCATCAGGCTCGACCCGCTGGTCACGCCGTCGCCCAGCTCCAGCCAGCTGAATTCCTCCGAACTGTAGAGAATCCAGTCCTCCGCCAGCCGGCTCAGGTGCAGCATCGTCACCGCCGCCGCGTACAGAAAGTCGAGCGCCCAGTCGCGGTCCGCCGACACGTCCATCGAGTTGGCCGTGACCGAGTCGAAGCCCAGCTCCCGGGCCAGCGCCTCGCGGTCTACTGGGAATCCGCTCCCGGCCAGCGCGCCCGAGCCCAGCGGCATCACATTCACCCGCTTGAGCGCCTGCAGCAGCCGCTCGCGGTCGCGCGTGAACATCTCGACATACGCCAGCAGATAATGCGCCCACGTCACCGGCTGCGCCCGGCGCAGGTGCGTGTAGCCCGGGATCACCGCGTCGGGATGCGTCTCGGCCGAATCGAGCAGCGCCTCCATCAGCCGGTCCAGCAGCCCCTGCGCGGCGTCGATCTGCCCGCGCAGCCACAGCCGCGTGTCCAGCGAAACCTGCTCGTTGCGGCTGCGGCCGGTGTGGATCTTGTCGGCCAGCTCGCCCGCGAGTTCCTTCAGCCGCCGGATGACGTAGGTGTGGATGTCCTCGTCCTCCGCCGTGGCCGTGTCGTCTTTCGGAATGCGCGCCAGCGCCTCGCAGATCGTGCGCGCCTCGTCCTCGGTCAGGATCCCGACCCGCGCCAGGGCCCGCGCGTAGGCCTGCGAGCCCAGGATGTCGGCTTGAAACAATTTGCGGTCGAAATGAAGCGAGCCGCTGAAGCGCTCGAAGACGTCCGACGGCCCGTCTTCAAAGCGGCCGCCCCAGAGCTTCGACGCGTCCCGCGGATCCGCGCTCACTTGCCCTTTCCCTCCAGCAGCGCCTTGACCTTGACCGGCAGGCCCACCAGGTTGATGAAGCCCAGCGCGTCCTTCTGATCGTAGCTCGCGCCCATGGTGAAGCTCGCGATGTCGAGCGAGTAGAGCGAATTCGGCGAGCGGCGCGACACCGGCTCGATGTTGCCTTTGTACAGCCGCAGCGTCACCTCGCCGCGCACCGGCCGGCTGGCCTCGGCGAAGAACGCGTCCAGCGACTCGCGCAGCGGCGTGAACCACAGGCCGTTATAAACCATCTCGGCGTAGTCCAGCGCCAGCTTCTGCTTGTAATGCAGCGTGCTCCGGTCCAGCGTCAGCGCCTCGAGCTCGCGGTGCGCCGCGAAGATCAGCGTGCCGCCCGGCGTCTCGTAGCAGCCGCGCGACTTCATGCCCACGAACCGGTTCTCCACCAGGTCGATGCGCCCTATGCCGTGTTCGGCGCCCAGTTGGTTCAACTGTTCCAGCAGCCCGGCCGCGCTGGTGGCGCGCTTCCCATTCAGCGACACCGGTACGCCGTGCTCGAAGCGGATGGCCACCTCCGCCGGCTGGTCCGGCGCGTCCTGCGGCGACTTGGTCAGCATCCAGATCTGCTCCGGCGCGGCGTTGGCCGGGTCCTCGAGTTCGCCGCCCTCGTGCGAGATGTGCCAGATGTTGCGGTCGCGCGAATAGATCTTGGTCGTGGTCTGCGCGATCGGCACGTCGTGCTGGCGGGCATACTTGATCGCGTCCTCGCGCGAAACGATCGACCATTCGCGCCACGGCGCGATCACCTGCAGGTGCGGCGCCAGCGCCTTATACGCCAGCTCGAAGCGCACCTGGTCGTTGCCCTTGCCGGTGCAGCCGTGCGCCAGCCCGTCGCAGCCTGTCGCCAGCGCCACCTCCACCTGCTTCTTCGCCAGCAGCGGCCGCGCGATCGACGTGCCGAGCAGGTATTTGTGCTCGTAGACCCCGCCCGCGCGCACGATCTTCCAGACGTATTCGCTGACGAACTCCTCCTTCATGTCGGCCACGTACACTTCGCTCGCGCCGGTCTTCAGCGCCTTGGCCTCCAGGCCGCTCAGTTCGTCGCCGCCCTGCCCGATGTCGCCGCATACCGCCACGACCTCGCAGCCATAGTTCTCCTTTAGCCACGGGATGATGATCGACGTATCCAGCCCGCCCGAGTAGGCCAGCGCCACTTTCTTCGGCTTATTCATGAGTGCCCTCTCCAAGAATCTTACCTGTTTGGCCTGCCGCGGCTCTCGTTCTGGGCCGCGCCTCCGCGCCGCTCACGCTCAGGTTTGCGTGGCGCGTGCCTTGTTGGGCGTCAGGTTGCCTCCGGCGCCGCCTTCCAGACCTTGCCACCCTATTCCGCCAGCAGCATGACGATTAGAGCCTTCTGCATGTGCAGCCGGTTCTCCGCCTGGTCGAAGACCACCGAAGTCTTTGACTCGATCACCGCGTCGGTGACCTCCTCATCGCGATGCGCCGGCAGGCAGTGCAGGAACAGCGCGCCCGGCGCGGCCATGCGCATCAGGTCGATATTCACCTGGTACGGCGCGAAGATGCGCGCCCGCTCGAACGCTTCGTGCTCCTGGCCCATCGAGGCCCACACGTCCGTGTACACCGCCGCGGCCCCCTGCAGGCCTTCCTCGAGTTCGTTGGTCACACTCACCTGGCAGCCGTTGCGCCGGGCGAAGCCCTCGGCCTGCCGCAAGATTCCCTCGTCGGGCTCATAGCCGGGCGGCGTGATCACCGTGATATCAATGCCCAGCCGCGCGCAGTCCAGCAACAGCGAGTGCGCGACGTTGTTGCCGTCGCCGACAAAGGCCAGCTTGTGGCCGCGGCAGTCGCCCCAATGCTCCTTCAAGGTCAGCACGTCGGCCAGCGCCTGGCAGGGGTGGTAAAGGTCGCTCAACGCATTGATGACGGGTACGTTGGCCCACGCCGCCAGATCGTCGATGGTCGCCTGGGCGAAGGTGCGGGCGACGATCAGGTCGGTCCAGCGCTCGAGGTTGCGCGCCACATCCTTGACCGGCTCGCGGCCGCCCACCGGGCCGATGCTCTGAATCGAGTCGCCGCCGAGTTGTTTGGCCGCAATCTCAAAAGTGACGCGCGTGCGCAGCGACGGTTTTTCGAACAACAGGCTCATGATGCGGCCCTTCATGACCCCGCGGTAGGCCCCGGGGCGGCGCTTCACGTCAGCCGCAAGTTCCAGAGATTGCATGAGTTCTTCCTGCGTCAGGTCGAAGTCGCTGGCGACGTTGCCGGCGGCGATGCGCGGAGCGCCGGCGAGTGGCATGGCGTGGGTCATAGAGGAGCTCGATTCGTCGTCCATGAATACTTATTCAGCTATATGAATAATTACACAGTCGCGGCCACACCGCAACCCGTGCCGTGAGAAAACGTGTTGTTTACGGTTCTCGCCGCAGAATCTCCGTCAAAATCGCGGGAATTTCGAATACGGCGCGGTTTTGGGCGGCCGCCGTGCGCATGCGCATTTTATTCAATCCGTCGTCAGCGAGGATGTGTCCGCGCACGGCCGGCTCGATGTGGCGGAAACTCTTGAGTACGATGCCATAGCCGTTTTCGGTGAGCCACTCGGCGTTGTAGCGTTCCTGGGGCAGCGTCAGCGCGTTGCGGACGGTGATGCAGGGCAGCCCCAGGTGCACCGCCTCGCTCAGGCTCCCGGGGCCCGGTTTGCCGATGAAAAAGTCCGCCATCCGCATATAATAGGGGACTTCCTTAGTGAAGCCGACGACGTGGCGGCGCAACTTACCGGGGGCCTCGCGCAGCGCCTGCTCGAGCTTTGCGTTGCGCCCGGCGATGAGAATCAACTGCAGGTTTTCGGCCAGGGGTTCGAGCCGCTCAACGATTCTGGCCATGACCTTGGAGCCATAGCCGCCGAAAAGTACAAGTCCTGTCGGGACATTGGGATCCAGGCCTAACTTGAAACATTCCTTGAAGCTGTCCAAGGGCGGCAGATCGTAGAACGAGGGCTGCAGGATCATGCCGGAAGTCAGGAAGATCCGCTCTGCCGGGTGGCCCATGGCCCGGGCTTGCTCGACGGCGCGCGGCGTTCCGCAGATGAAGTATTGCGGCTGACGTTCCATCCAGAAGTGCGGCGGGAAGTCCGCAAGATCCGTCAGTACAGTCACATACGGGCGCCCGGGGGCGACCCGCCGCCAGGCGTCGAACAGCGCCCGGTTGAAGTTCGGCACCACGCTCACGGCCATATCCGGAACGCGGTTTTGCCACCAGTTCCCCAGCAGCCGGACCTCGGAGGCGTGGTACAGGCGGATCAGCCGCTGCATGAGCCGCATGCCGCCCTGGGACCCCAGGGTCCAGCCCCGGCGCAGCATGAGGTTGTAAATCTCCTGCAGGTCGACGCGCAGCACTTTGCGGAACACGTCCACCGGGTCGAGCACGTCGCGGAGGTGCATCAGGCGCGGCTCGAGGGATGGGAAATCCTTTTCGATGACAGACTTAAGGGCAGTCGCCGCGGCCCGGTGTCCGCCCCCCGCGTCGAAGAAAATGAGATCGATCGTGGCCATGCGAGCCGTGCAACCATTGTATCCGGGCGGACCGCCGGACCGCCGCCGCGGCTGCATATAAGTGGTTCCAAGAGCTTTCTCCAGACGCACAGGCCCCCGGCGCCGGGCGGCGAATGATGATTTTTGGAAACCGGACAGGCACCCCTGAAATTCGGGGGCGTTCGTAGCCTGTTGGGGGTAGTGGTCCGGGCGGACCGGGCCTTCATAGTGGGAGGTGGAGACGGACCGGACCCTTCCCGCGGGGCGGACCCTCCGCAAGAAAGAATCCTAGGAGACTCAATTACCATGAAGAAGTTGATCGCCGTTATCGTGTTCGCCGCCTTCTCGACGCTGTGCTTCGGTCAGGCCACCGACACCACGAAGGACACCACCAAGAAGACCACCAAGGCCAAGGCCACCAAGACCAAGGTCACCAAGGCCAAGAAGACCACCGAAGAGAAGAAGTAGTTTTTCTTCCGCGGATTGTTCAGAGGCCGTGCGGCTCGGATGGGCCCCACGGCCTCTTTCCATATGCGTCCGCCGCGCCTCCGGCGGGCGTCCCTCCTTTTCTGCTATATTCAAAGAGAATTGAAG
>JBEKHU010000275.1:0-5290 GCA_050012115.1 Bryobacteraceae bacterium
GTTACCGGCACTTCCCCAACTGGCGTTTCGCGATCGTCGCCGCGCTGGCGGGCGCGGCCTACGGCATGGCCTACCGCAAGGGCGGAGGCGTGCGCGCCGCCATGGTCGCACACGCTTTGCTGGTCACTACCTGGCGGACGTTTTTGCGCTGAGCACGCCGGCCTCTTCGAGCTTCGGCCGAATGGCGTCCAACGCGTGCTCGAAGTCTCGCAGCAGGTCGCGCCAGTCCTCGACGCCCACCGAGATGCGGATCAGGCCGTCGGTGATCGCCGCCAGTTCCATCTCCTCGGGCGGGCTCGCCGAGTGCGTCGTCGTCTTGGGATGGCAGACCAGCGTCTCCATGCCGCCCAGCGATACGGCGTTCTTCGCCACACGCAGGTTGCGCAGGAAATCGAACGCCGCCGCTTTGCCGCCTTGCAGGTCGATCGACAGCATCGCGCCCGGGTAGTCGCACTGCGACAGGCGGATGCGGATCTGTTCCGGATCGTCGAACAGCGTCGGGTAATACACTTTGCGGATCTCGGCACGGTTCACCAGGCTCTCCGCGATCCGCTGCGCGTTCTTGCTCTGGCGGTTCATGCGCAGGCTCACGGTCGGCAGCCGTCCGTCCAGGATCCAGCACTCGTCCGGCTGCAGGATGTTTCCGAACATCCCGCGGTGGCCGAACATCGTCTTGCGCAACTCCGGATCGCGCCCCAGCACCATTCCGGCCAGCAGGTCGCTGAACCCGCCCAGGTACTTTGTCGCCGAGTAAATCACCAGGTCCGCGCCCAGCGTCAGCGGATGTTGGAACACGGGCCCCAGGAACGTGTTGTCCACCATCACCACCGGCTTCGGCTGCAGGCGCGCGCAGGTCAGCGTCGCGCGCTTGATGTCGGTCATCCGCATGGTGGGGTTGGCGGGCGTCTCGAGCAGCACCGCCCGCAGGTTCGGCGTCGCTAGGATCGCTGCGTCCAGTTCCTCGCTGTGGCCCGCCGGGACGGGCTGCGTGTGGATGCCCAGCGGCTCCATCAACTGGTGCATCATGTTCATCGTGCCGCCATACAGCGGCACGGTGTAAACGATGGAGTCGCCCGGCTTGAGCACGCTCAGCAGCGACGTCATGATGGCCGCCATGCCGGAGTTGAACACCAGCGCCCATTCGGCGTTCTCCTCGAGCGGCACCATCTGGTCTTCCAGGATCTCGGCGTTGGGATGGTTGAAGCGCGAGTAAATCAGGTAGGAATTCTCTCCGGGCTGCAACTGCTCCCGGCCGGAGGTGATGTCGAAGGCCCGCTCCGCCGCCTCCGGCGTCGGGAACACGTAAGTCGAAGTGCGGAACACGGCCGGCCGCGCCGACCAGACCGAGAGTCGGGGATCGAAGCCCCGCGTCAGAACTGCCGTGGACGGGTGCTCGCCACGGGGGTGTTTTGAGTCAGCCATGATGCCTCCTCGGAAGAACTGAGCCTGCATCCACGAGCTTACTCCCACGCGCCGGTGGTGTCAGGCGCCGGCAAGTCGCCGTCACAAACCGGTGCGCCGCACCAGTTGCGGCGGCGTGAGTCCGTCATCGGTACCCTCGTAGTCGACCTCGAAGTGGCGGCGCAGCAACTCCACCGCTTCGGGATAAACGCGCCTGGTGACGAGAACTCGCGGCCGCAAACTGGATCCCCCTCTCGAAGCTGAGACTTGTGGCTCCCCGCGCCCGTGATTGTCTCATCCCTGGGGCGGGGCATACAATGACGGTTTCGCCAGCTCGTGGCGCAACGACGACCCGCATCGAACTGGAGGTGCATCCAAATGAAACTGGGATTCCTGGGACTCGGCATCATGGGCTACCCGATGGCGCGGAACCTGTTGAAAGCCGGTTATTCCGTGGCCGTCTGGTCCAAAACCGCCGCCAAGGCGCGGCGCCTGGCCGAAGAAGCGCAGGCCGAATTCTGCGCCACGCCCAAGCAGGTGGCAGAGGCGGCCGACATCATCTTCCTGTGCGTGGGCGACACGGCCATGAGCGAGCGCGTCACGCTGGGAGCGGACGGCATCCTCGAAGGCGTGCGCGCCGGAGCGATCGTCGCTGATTGCTCCACCGTGGCGCCATCCTACGCCCGCCGGGCCGCCGCCGCGCTGGCGGCCAAGGGCGCCCACTTCCTGGATGCCCCCGTAACCGGCTCCAAACCGGGCGCCGAGGGCGGTACGCTCACTTTCATGATCGGCGGCGATCCATTAATCTATGAAAAATTGAAGCCTTGCTTGGAACCGATGGGGAAGTTGTTCTATTACTGCGGTGGCATAGGCCTGGGGCTGCATGCCAAGCTGACGCAGAACCTGATCCTTTCCAACCTTTTGCAGGCGTTTAACGAAGGGCTAGTGCTATCCACCCGCGCGGGGGTGGATCCGGAGTTGATGATCGAGATTCTCAATAACTCGGCGGCAAAGTCGGGAATGATCTCCTTCAAGGCTCCCTACGTCCTCCGGCGTGACTTTTCCACCAATTTTTCAACGAGATGGATGCACAAGGACATCGGTCTGATGCTCGAAACGGGGGCCGAACTGGGCGTCCCGCTGCCGCTGACCGCCCTGACCCGTCAGATGGTTCAGGTGGCCCTCTCCGAAGGTTATGCGGATGAGGATATGTGTAGTACTATCAAGGTCTTAGAGAAAATTGCAGGAGTTGAGGTTAAGACCGTATCCAAAAAATCATAAAAAAGTTCTTGCAATTCAGAATTCAGTATATTAGGATTGAATTAAGCCAGGGAGGCAACTCCCACCAAAGCGAGACTAACCTCAAAGACCCCTGAAGCATTCACCTCCCTGGCGCCCCCTTTCAAGTATCCACCCCTAAAACAGATCAGAAACGAAGCGCCGCGAGGAGTGTGTGCGGCTATTGTCCCTGCGCGGTTGCGACAAGCCGATGGCGGCGCACCGCCGAATGATATGATGGCGGCTGTCGGATGAAACTCATAACGGTCCTCGGTTCAACGGGCAGCATCGGGCGGAACACCCTGGACGTGGTGCGGCAAAAGCGCCACGAGGTCGGCGTTTACGCCCTCGTCGCCGGGCGCAACATCGAAGAACTGGCCCGGCAAATCGTCGAATTCCGTCCCGCCAGGGCCGTGGTAGCCCAGGAGGCTTCGGTCGCGCCATTGATCGCGCTGCTGGAGCAGGCCGGCATGACGTCCTCGACGCGTCCGGATCTGGCCTGGGGCGAGCCATCGTATGTGGCGGCCGCCATTGCACCCGAGGTGGACTTCCTGATGTCCTCTATTGTGGGGGTGGCAGGCCTGGAAGCCACGTACCAGGCGCTGCGGGCGCGCAAGCGCGTGGGGCTGGCCAATAAGGAAACGCTGGTCGCCGGCGGGCGCCTGGTGATGGACGCGGTCCGGGAGTGCGGCAGCGAGCTCATCCCGGTCGACAGCGAACACAACGGGGCCCATCAATGCCTGCGCGCGGGCCGGCGGTCCGAAGCCAAGAAGCTGATTCTGACGGCCTCCGGCGGGCCGTTCCGGACCACCCCCATAGAAAAGTTGGCGCGGGTGACGCCGGCGGAGGCTCTGCAGCATCCAACCTGGAAGATGGGACCGCGCATCACCATCGATTCGGCGACGCTGATGAACAAGGGGTTCGAGGTGATCGAGGCCTGCTGGCTGTTCGGTTTTGCGCCGCGCGAGGTCGAGGTGGTGGTGCATCCGCAATCCACGGTGCACGCTATGGTGGAGTATAACGACGGCAGCGTGATCGCGCAGGTCTGCGCGACCGACATGCGCATGCCCATCCAATACGCGCTCACCTGGCCCGACCGCGAGCCCGCTCCGGTGCCGCGGCTCGACTGGACCGCGACGCGCCACTGGGATTTCGAGGCGCCCGATTTCAGCCGTTTTCCGTTGCTGAGTCTGGCCTACCGCGCGCAGGAGGCGGGTGGAACCGCTGGATGTACGCTCAACGCTGCCGATGAGGTAGCTGTGGAAGCGTTCCTGCGGGGAAGAATCTCCTTTCCGGCGATCGCCGCGGTGGTCGAGGATACGCTGTCCGCCATGCCGTACCGCGCCGCCGCGAGTATCCCTGAATTGCTCGACATCGATCGTCGCAGCCGCTCCGCCGCGGCCGACGCCGTGCGCCGGCGCGCTGGCCAGCGGGCCACGGTAGCCTTATCCTGAAGCGAGGCGGGTTTACCCGAACATGGCCGTTTTAGAAAACATTCTTCATAACTTCTGGTGGCTGCTGGTTCTGATCGGGATCATGATCGTGATCCACGAACTGGGCCACTACCTGGTCGCCCGCTTCTTCGACGTTCACATCGAGGCCTTCAGTGTCGGCTTCGGCCCCAAGCTGTTGCGCTGGCGCAGGGGTGAAACCGAGTTCCGTATCTCCTGGCTGCCGATCGGCGGCTACGTGCGGATGGCCGGAGAACAGCCCACCGACGCGCCCGACCCGCGCGGCTTCAACGTCAAGCCGCGCTGGCAGCGGCTGTTGATCGTGGCCGCGGGACCGGCCATGAACGTCGTGCTCGCCTTCGCCTTGCTCGCCGGAATGTTCATGGTGCACTATCCGAAGCTCGCCGGCGCGACACAGGCGGCCACAGTGGGCTACGTCAAGCCGGGCTCTCCGGCGGCCAAGGCGGGCCTCCAGGAAGGCGACGTCATCATCCAGCTCGAGAACAGGCAGGACCCGACCTGGGAAGACGTTGCCATGCGCGAGGTGGTCAGCGCCAACCGCTTGCTGCCTCTGCTGGTGCAGCGCAACGGCAAGCTGCTCAACCTGGCGGTGATGCCGGAAGCGGAGCCGTCGAGCGGCCTGGGATCGGCCGGCTGGATGCCTCAGACCGACGTCGAGGTCGGTGGGTTCATCCCCGGTATGAACGCCGAGCGCAAAGGCCTGCGCAAGGGCGATCAATTCGTGAGCATCAACGGAGAGCCGATTCGCGTGGCGCAGAAAGTGCACGAAATCCTCGCCCAGACCAATGGGCAGCCGGTGCACCTGGTGCTGCGCCGCAACGCTCAGCTGCAGGAATTGGATTTCACGCCGGCCCGCGGCGAAGTCGGCGGGCAGTCGAGTTGGATGCTGGGCGTCGAACTGGCGCCGCGTGTCGTCTACGTCAAGCTGCCCTTCGTGAGCGCCGTGCGCGAATCGGTCCGGCAGAACGCCCGCGGCGCGACCCTGATCTACCAGTTCCTGAGCGCGATCGTGGAACGCCGCTCCTCGGCCAAGTCGCTGTCCGGGCCGATCGGTATCGCGCAGCTCAGCGGCCAGGCGGCCCGCGAAGGCGCCTTCTCCTTCATCGAACTCATGGCCTCGGTCAGCCTGAACCTTGCGA
>JBEKHU010000276.1:0-7739 GCA_050012115.1 Bryobacteraceae bacterium
CCAGCGATCCCGTCAATCGCCGAAGTGTGTCCTTTGTGCCCTCAAGAATGTCAATGAAACGATTCATGCGCCAAGCAGGAAGCTCCACTTTCGCCCACTCTTACTGCTCCGGTAAGAAGTACATGGACATAGGGATAGCATTACAGGGCGGCGTAGTGAGTGTCGGGCGTCAGGAAGAGAATACGGATCGTCTACGGCAGACGCTGGAGCGAGCTGAGGCGCATCTAGACGAACCAGCGAAGACCTGGAAGCGCCCCGCAGGGCGGCTTTGCCGACTCCGTGGCGCATCACGTAGTTCCAGACCTGCTCGTCGGGGTCGATTTCCGGTCCATGCGGCGGCAGAAAGAACACCCGGAGTTTGCCCTCCTGGCTGGCCACGCAGTCGCGCACCGGGCGACTGCGATGAATCGAGCGCCCATCGAGAACCAGAAACACGGGTTGCGGCGCGTTGTGCATCAATCGGCGAAGGAACTTCGTGAAGACTGCCGCGCTTACGCGCCCCTGCACCAGCATGAACCGCAATTCGCCGCGAACACTGACCGCCGAGAGCATGTTCAGCGATCTGCGCCCGACAGTCCGGGGCACCACCGACCTCTCGTCTTTCTCGCCTCAGGTTGTGCCCGCGTGGTAGTCGCAGCGCACGCCTGCTTCGTCGCCGAACAAAACCAACGTGCCCATCTTGTTCGTAACAGCGCCAGCGACGTGTAGATTCACCTGCGGCTGCAGCCCAACGCGTTGATCACCGCCCCGGGGCTCTCTCCCACCTGGACCTACTCGACAGCCCGAATTTTATCCAGTCTCTCGTGGTCCAGTTATCGGGTGTCCCGGCACAGCATCCCTCATTGCATCAACGTCTACTAGCTCATGCACTGAGTAATAAGCAACTCGCACCAAATCAGCACCGTGCCAGGAGAGCAATCCCTGGTTCGTGGAATTGCCGACATTTAGGCACTCCCTCTTGCGGATGCCTCACCCCTAACGCAAGATCTCTTGTGTGACGCTCGAGGAGCGAATCGGGTGGTCGCATCTCGTGCTTCGCTCACGTTCATGGAGCGCCACGAGGAGACTGTGCGACAGTACAAACGCGCTATTCAGCAGAAGGCGCCATCCGAGCATCCCGTGGACGATCGGTAATATACTGCTGAACAAGATCGAGAATCGGCAGGAGGCGCTCCGATACTTGAGCCGGTCTCTCGACATATGCCCGAGGCTGGTGCAGGCGGCCTGTATATGAACAAATTGCTGGCGCTCCAGGGCGGCAACGAACAGGGCGCAACTTTGTTCGAGCGGGTCGCGCAAATGGATCCCGAAGAGCCGTCCATTCACTATCAACTTGCCAAGCTGCACCGCAGATTGAACCGCACGGTGGAATGGCGGGAGCAATTAGCCATCGCCGAGAAGTTAAACAACCATGCGAAGTGACCGGCCGCTCCGCGCGCTACTGTTCTGGCTTTTGATCACCGCGCTGTGGAGCACGGAAGCGGCAGGGCAGCGCGCGCCGGAGCCTCCGTGGCAGGAGGCGGAAGGGCGCATCGAATTCTACCGCCGGGCGATTGAGGCCGAACCCCGCCGGCCGCTGTTGCACTTCCAGCTTGGTTTGCAACTATTTGATTTGGGCAAGCTCGACGAGGCCCGCGCGGCGCTAAGCGAGGAGCTAGGGCTGAACCCCGGGAACCATCGCTGCCGCGTCGCGCTGGGCATGGTGAAGGTGCAACAGAAAGAGTACAGCGGCGCCATCGACGACCTGAATGAGGTGCTCCAGGCGGACGCGAGTTTGCAGCAAGCGTATTATCCGCTGGGGCAGGCGTGGTATCACTTGGGAGGCTTCCAGAAGGCGCGAGATTACCTTGAAAAAGCGGCTCAGTTCGAAGCGCCATCGGCGCCGCTTTACGCGCTGCTGACGCGGACCTATGCGATGCTCGGCGAGACGGCGCTGGCCACCCGCGCCACGGAACTACACCGCGCTGCCCGCAGTCTGGCGCTTGCGCAGGCGGCGGCGAACCTGGGCTCCTGGGCCGAAGCTGAACGGCTGCTCTCCGAATTTTTGCGCACGTTCCCTCACGCGGTCAATGGGCTGTACTTGAAAGCGGTCATCGAGTTCAACGGTTTTCGAAGATTGCGGGAGGCCGAGGCGCTGCTGAAGGAAGTGATCGCGAGTAACGCCGCCGATACGAAAGCGCGTCGTCTGTTGGCCGTGCTCGAATGGGCGAGCGGAGACGCCGAAGCTTTCGAGCATGAAATGAAACTGGTGCTGGAGGCGGATCCCCTGGACGGGCAGGCGCACTACTATATGGGACGGTATCTGCTGGAGCACCAATCGCTGACTCCGGCCCGCGAGCACCTGGACATGGCCCTGAGACTGCGGCCTAGGGATTACCGCGTTCACGCGGATCTGGCGCGGCTCGAGGAGGAGCAGGGGCGTGCGGCCGAGGCTGAACGGCATTATCGCGCGGCTATGGAACTGTCCGGCGAACGATCCCCGGAACCGATGCTGGCATCGAGCTACGCTGCGTTTCTGATGAAGCAGCGCCGCTGCCAGGCTGCGGCCCAGGTTCTGGATGCCGCGGTCGCTACCCCGGAACCGCCAGCGGCGGTGCTGCATATGGCCGGCTTGTCCCAAGCCTGCCTGGGTAATTTGGACGTTGCCGCGAAGTACCTGGAGAGGGCGGAAGCGCTCAAGCCAGCCGACGCCGATCTGCATCTGGCGCTTGCAGAAGTGTACGAGCGCACGGGGAAGAAGGCAGAGGCCGAGCGGCAGAGATCTCTTGCAAGGAAGCAACAATGACACAGCCCGGCGATTTCGTGCGCGTCGTGCTTCTGTGCGCCTCCGCGACTTTCGAACTCCACGCCGGGCAGCCGGATAGTGTCTGTTCGTCAGCGGAGCAAGCGAGTTCGCTCAGCGCTCAGATGACATCCCTTGCGGCCGCCTCGCGCTGGACGGACCTCGAACAAGCCGCAACCGGCCTGATCGCCCGGTGCCCTCAGCTAGCGGCGGGCCATTACTGGTCTGGTGTCGCTTTACTCCGTCAAGGACATACATTCACCTCGATCCGGGAACTTCGACGCGCGCTCGAGTCAGCAGATACTCCCAGTACGCGCCTGATCCTTGCCGAGGCTTACATGTTCCTGAATCAACGCAAGTTTTTCGAGGAAGAGATGGCCCGGGTTCTGGCGCGGGCACCGGAACAACCCGGCGCCCACTACTTGGCCGGACTCTACGCTTACGCCACCGAGGAGAACTGGGAGAAAGCGGCCGGACACTTTGAACAGGAACTCCGCCATAACCCCGAGCACTTCCAAGCCATGTCGCACCTGGGGCTTTGCTACAAGGCGTCCGGCGAGCTCGACCGGGCCGAATCGACATTCAAGAATGCGATAGCTTTGCTGGAGCGTAAGAAAATAGAATTCGACCTGCCATACCAGCTCCTGGCCGCTCTATACCTGGACCAGGGGCGCGAGGCCCAGGCACTAGATTGCGCCAAGCGCGCCGCGGAGATCGCTCCGAATTCGGTCAGGAACCGTTTGTTGGCCGGCAAAGCGGCGTGGCGGGAGGGAGATGCGGCTACGGCATTCCGCGAATTGCAGGCTGCCGTGGCTCTCGATGCGGATAACCCCGAGGCTCATTACGTACTTGCTAGCGTCTATAAGTCCCGGGGCGAAGTCGTCAACGCGCAACGTGAGATCGCGCTTTTCCGCAAGTGCAAGGAATTCTTCGACACCAATTGATGCCAGGCACCGACTCTCAGTGGACTGTGCTGGCCGCCTCCTCCCGCGGTGCCGAGTTCGCGCATCAAGAGCCCGAACGATTATCGAGTGGTTCTGCGCTCAGAGTTCGAGTAGAGCCCACAATCGTGCCGAGTCCGAGGGCCGCAGCCGACATGGTTCCGCGGACACATGTAGGTAGGATCTCGGCGAGGACAATCCAGACACCAGGGGCGGAGCCCAACAGCAGGCGGCGCCGGCCGAAGCGGTTGTTCAACAAGCCTGGCAGTGACGCGCCCGCTACAGAACCGACCAGCAGGCTGGTTGCGGCGATGACCTGACCGATGCATTGTAAAAGGGCGCTCCGTGTCGCGTACGCTGTGGAGCGTTGGCCTGGATAATCTCCCCGCCGCGCTTCCACTACTCGGTCACGCAAAACGGCATCAGGGCTGTAGATGAATTTGTAGCTGCTCCGGCTTCCACTGGATTCCACCGGCTTCCACAACTTCGCCGCATCTCATTGAAATGTAATCACTTGGAAACACGGGCTTTGCGCCCGAGGCCAGAAACCGACTTGGGCGCAGTGGACCTCGTACTTGCGGCAGGTGGACGGTAGGGGGCGCTCGCGGAGATCTTCGGCGGGTTGGTTGACAACACCAGATGTGATCTCCACTCGACCTATTCACACTGAGGAAACTCTCTCGGATTCCTGAATGGAATCTGCATTGGTGCCCCAAGGGAATAGGGCGTACTGTAGATAATTCTGTGGTTGCGAGAGCACCAAAGCTCCAAACGCCGCAATTCATTTCCACAAGGAGCGCGCAACTAGCAGATATCAAAGAACTTGGAAGTACATGATTCTTAAGGACCTTCTTGAAATGGCGAAATCAGATTCGGGACCAGGAGGTCGGTGGTTCAAATCCACTCGCCCCGACCATTCCTTTCAATCACTTACAAACGATTTCGCTGCCGTCATACGGGCGCTGTAGACGATTTTGTAGACGGCGGGGCCCTCGAGATTCCCTGGTTTCAACCGCCGGGCGGCAGTCCACTGCAGTCTTGAGGAGGGGACCGAGCGTTCAAATCGCCCCGCTCCCGCCCAATGTTCTCAGCGACTTCTACGCCCAGGTACGCCCCTGGACAAGGATCGCTGCGAATGATTCTATAATCCTCAGAGCCTCAGGAATAACCTGGAGGCGTGCGTCACACAACGTATTCGCCGCGATGGAGCCGGCGAATCTCTTCAGGTTTGGCCGCAAAAACATTTGTGCCTTTTCGGATGAGGATCTTTTCTTCGAATTGGTACACGTCTTTGCGATTCCAGGGTGCGACGGCGACGACCACAACTTCGTGCCCCAGCGCCTTGATGGTGTAGAGCTTCACGGTGGCCGCGGGCGATATGGTGTTCTTAACCGAATTGTGGAGAGCCTGATCGAGTTTCTGGCGTTTCACATCCGCACTATAAAGGGCGGAGCAATAATAGACCACGAAACGCCGCGTGAGCGGCGGATTGTGGCGGTCGAAAAGTAGACCACCTTGGGGCCGGGTGAGCCGGCCCGCAATCCAAGCGCAGCGTGTTTTGGGAGGTGCACAGGGTGGAAGTGTATGCGCGGGTCCGCCGGGCGGTGCAGGTGGACGGGATGAGTGAGCGGCAGGCGGCCCGCGAGTTTGGGCTGTCGCGCAAGACGATCCGCAAGATGCTGGCTTACGCGGCGCCGCCGGGGTATCGGCGCAAGCAGCCGGTGGCGCGGCCGAAGCTGGGGCCGTGGCTGGGCGTGGTGGACCAGATTCTGGAAGACGACGAGTCGCAGCACAAGAAGCAGCGGCACACGGCGCGGCGGATTTATGACCGGCTGAGGGCGGAGCACGGCTTCACGGGTGGCTACACAATCGTGAAGGACTATGTGCGGGAGGCGCGGCTGCGGCAGCGGGAGGTGTTCGTGCCGCTCATCCACCCGCCGGGCGACGCGCAGGCCGACTTTGGAGAGGCGCTGGTGGAGGTCGAAGGGACAGAGCAGAAGGCGCACTTTCTGTGTGTCGACCTGCCGCATTCCGACGATGCCTTCGTGGTGGCGTTCCCGGCCGAGAATACGGAGTCGTTCTGCGAGGGGCACAACCAGGCGTTTGCCTATTTCGGCGGCGTGCCGCGGACGATCTTGTACGACAACACGAAGATCGCCGTGAAGGAGATCGCGGGCGATGGCGAGCGTAAGCCGACCGAGGAGTTCAGCCGGCTGCAGTCGCACTATCTGTTTGGGACCAAATTCGGACGTCCGGCCAAGGGCAATGACAAGGGCAACGTGGAGGGGCTGGTGGGCTACGCGCGGCGCAACTTCATGGTGCCGGTGCCGCGCGCGGCGAGTTGGGAAGAACTGAATCGACAACTGGCCGAGGACTGCCGCCAGCGCCGGGCGCGCAAGCTGTGGGGCCACGCCGAGACCATCGGCGAGCGCTTCGAGCGGGACCGCGGGAGACTACTGCCGCTGCCGGCCGTGCCGTACGAAGCCTGCGCCAAGCGTGCGGCGCGTGCCAGCTCGCAGGCGCTGGTGCGGTTTGCCACCAACGACTACTCGGTGCCGGTGCAGTATGGGCACCGGCGGGTGCTGTTGAAGGCCTTTGTCTGGGAGGTGGTGATCGCAAGCGGTAGTGAGGTTATCGCGCGGCACCCGCGCAGCTACGCGCGCGAGGAGATGATCTTCAATCCGCTGCACTACCTGGCGCTGCTGGAGCAGAAGACGCGGGCGCTGGACCAGGCGGCGCCGCTGCAGGGCTGGGTACTGCCGCCGGAGTTTGGTGAATTGCGGCGGCAGATGGAAGCGCGCTTGGGTAACCCAGGCCGGCGTGAGTACGTGCAGGTGCTGCGGCTGCTGGAGACCTTTGCGATAGCGGAAGTGGGCGCGGCCATCCGGCATGCCCAGCGGCTCCAGACGATCTCCTTTGACGCGGTGAAGCATCTGGTGCTGTGTGCCATCGAGCGGCGGCCACCCAAGCTGGATCTGGATAACTACCCTTATCTGCCGGTGGCCGAAGTGGCGCTGACGCGGGCCGCCGATTATACGGCGCTGTTGTCGGCGGGCGGTCTGTGATGGACACGCCGCAGGTGTTGCTGGAGCACTACCTGAAGCAGCTGAAGCTGCCCACGATACTGCGCGAGTATGCCAAGCTGGCCGAGCAGTGCGCCAAGGAGGGCGTGGACTTCCAGCGCTTTCTGCTGCGGCTGGTGGAAGCCGAGATGCTCGACCGCGACCGGCGCGCGACAGAGCGGCGGATCAAGGCGGCACGGTTTGCGGTGGTGAAAAGCCTGGAGACTTTCGATTACCTGGCCATCCCGACTCTCAACAAGAAGCTGGTGCTGGAACTGGCGCGCTGTGAGTGGATCGCGCGACGCGAGAACGTGCTGTGCCTGGGCAACTCCGGAACGGGCAAGACGCACATCGCACTCGCGCTTGGCCTGGCCGCCTGCCAGCGCGGCTTGCGGGTGCGCTTCACCACGGCCGCGGCGCTGGTCAATGAGCTGATGGAGGCGCGCGACGAAAAACGGCTGCTGCGTTACCAGAGGCACCTCCAGCGGCAGGAGCTGCTGATCGTCGACGAACTGGGATTCGTGCCGCTCACCAAAGCCGGGGCGGAAATGCTGTTTGAGGTCTTCAGCCAACGCTACGAGCGCGGCTCGACCCTGGTAACCAGCAACCTGCCATTTGCCGAATGGACAGAAGTGCTGGGCTCGGAACGGCTCACCGGCGCACTGTTAGACCGGCTGACCCACCACGTCCACATTCTCGAGATGAACGGCGACAGCTACCGGCTCAAGTCCAGCAAACAACGCCGCGCGGCCGAACGAGCGAAATAGCCCCGGCGAGTCCGCCCGGATGGCGCCCGCGTTTGGGGGCGGCTTCCGCTACGCCGCTGCTCGGCCTCCGGCCTCGCAGGGCTCCTCTCCAGCCGCCCCCAAACGCATAACTGACCGCTCAAACACACGCTGAAAGTGGTTCCCTTTTGCTCCGCCCGAGTGGTCCCCTTTTACTCCGCCCTTGACA
>JBEKHU010000277.1:0-5279 GCA_050012115.1 Bryobacteraceae bacterium
AGAGGTCGTTAGCACCCAGGCCGATGGCATGGCGGAAGACGGTGCGCGGCAGTTATCTCTGCATCGGAGTCGTATCCACGACACCCATGCGGACGACACCAGGATTGGCACTCGGATACTCAGACAGTAGCTTACGCCGCAGAGGCTCAGTGTGGACCAGGATTCGGTCTGAACGTCCAATCAGCCACTGCAGCATTTTGTGATGCAGGAAGAATCGTTCTTGAACCTCACGCGGGGGAAGGGTCAGGTTGAGGTCGAGACGTGCATAAGCCTCCAACGCGTGGAGGCCCTCTGGCCACACAATCTCGTCTTCAAACTCGTTCATGGAACCACTGGACTTCGCAAGCCAGTAGAACCCAAGCGCCATGGCGAGATCGTGCAACACCATAGTGCCCCCGTGCTTGCGAATATAGGGATACATGAATTCCTGATAAGTCCGGGCGCCCACCTGGAAGATGTTCGGCGCCGGCTCCTTGTCGATAGTGCAGTCGCGCGGATGCCGGAATCTCACATGCGGCGCTCGTGGTGGCGTAGTCGCGTACGTTCCATCAACATATACCGACACATCATGTGTCTGTGACAAGGCATCGACTAGTTCAGATGTGTAGTCCGCCACCCCGCAGTCCAGCGGAGGCATGGAACTCCAGACCGCGACCCTGGGCCGCACCAGTGCTGGGGCCGCGGGCTGGCCCAAGGCGTTCCGCCCAGAGTCGCCGGCCGCTCCCCGATATGCTTCGAGCGTAACCGCGCCCAGAGGCCGGGGATCGCTGAAGTTTTTCGATCGCCGTAGCGCCCGCCTTTTCAGCTCGCTTCGCAATTCGGGATGTCGCGCCAGAAGAATCATTGCGGCAGCCAGCGGTCTAGCATCGCTTGGGGATACTAGAATCGCCGCATCTCCAGCAACCTCAGGAATGGAGGAGGTGTCGGTGGCGATCACTGCGGCGCCGCAACTCATCGCTTCCGCCACTGGATACCCAAAGCCTTCGTAGGTCGATGGCTGAGCGACCATCGTGGCCTTATTGTAAAGCAGGCACAGTCCTTCCTCTGAGACGTCGCGAAGAGTGATGACGCCTGGTGGCGAACCGAACCGGTCCGTAAATGTGGTTTGGGCGTAATCGCTGGGCAACACGATGATCAGGCCCCAGTCCTCGCCCAACTCGCGCGATGCTTTCTTGAAGGCGTCAAGAAGCACGGAGACGTTCTTCGCGCGGTGAATGCCAGTGACGCTCAGGATGAAACGTTCTGGCAGGCGCTGGGAGTCCACTCTGCTATTCGCGTCGCGGCCTTCGATCGGCGACTGGAGTATTCGTTCATCCTCGATGTGCCTGAATGTGGAGTCGATCAGGGGATAAGCGATATGTGTGTTTGCCGGAGAGTAGCCGGTATAGAGATGCAGATCGCTGGCGGCGGACTGAGAGATCGCGACGACGCGCGCGGAGTCAGTTACATTCTCCATCGCACGGAGATAATTGAGACGCTGGTCTCTTGATACAAAATAGTCCGACGGGAATATTAATGGAATTGAATCATAAAATGTCGTGACAACAGGACAGACGGTTATAGCTGAGTAATACGGGTACATAAATGGTACCGTATTGTGGAAGACATCAACTTCAAGGCGCCGCAAGAGCTGCTGAATACGGTGCGAGTAAGCAAGAATCGTCCCGAAATCCGGCATCTTAGTGTAGTTCAGATCATGACCATCGACGGTCACCGGTATCGTATGGACGTTAGGAAATAAACCCCAGTCGAACAGGGCATTCTGGGGTGGTACGGGACCGTGCATGAAAAGAAACAACTCAAGGTGCGGATCCTGGGACAACACTTCGCGGATCTGTTGTTGCGTGTAGCGCCCCATTCCCCGCATAGCTGCTTCGGTCGAGACGACCTTAAAATCGACTGCAACTCGCATAAGCTCACCGCTAATCTGGCGCCCTGTCTCAAACTGAGAACTGCACAATTCGTGAGTTTTCCGTCAGCCGATTGGCTCCTCTGTTGAATATGAGGTTAATGGGCATTGTACTAAGTACGAGAGGAATGGGCGAGCCTGCGCGAGTCGCTCGAATATCCAGTACTAAGCGGAGGCGGCGAAGGTTGGTCGAGCTCATGCCGTCAGCTTCGCTTTCACCAGAATGACCATCTCCTGGTCGTCGGCCACGGCTGGAGGCCACGTGGAGAAGCTGACCTCGGTCCAGGCGCCGTCTGGATTCTTCCGCATGAGGTCGCGCGTCTCTATCGAGAACCCTTCCAGGAGCAACTCGAGTTGTTCAGGGCCGTAGGTGCGCTCGAAGTCGGTGGTTTTCGGAGCGCCAAACGGGGCGGTGAAAACCAGGAGCCCCCCGGGGCGCAGCCAGGCTCGAAACCTCTTCATAGCCAGCAGATCGCCGTCGGGGGCGGCATCGGTGCCGCCATATGCGGGAAGGCCGATATGCTCAACGGTCGAAATGGAGAAGATGGCATCCACAGGCTGAGCGGGCCCGGGCCAATGGAGGACTGAATCCTGCACGGCAATCAGGCGCGGGTGCTGGAGAGCGTAGCCGCGAAAATCCACGCTGTAGACCTGGAAGCCGGCAACGGCGAGTTCCATGGCCAGGAGGCTCTCATTGGAGCCCACATCGATCAACACCGACCCCTCGGGAAGATCCGCCATCGCCGCGTGGGCGAAGGGAACCTCCACGATCCGGCTGGTGATCCGTGTTTCGACCGTACCGCCTTCGTGCAGGATCGACCAGTTGCCATGATTGAAGAGCGCCCTGCGCTGAGCGAAGTACCCGGTGCCGCTGATCGCCCAGTTGAGGAATCGGGCAGTCACCGGCCGGACGCGTTCGACCGGCTCGCCGATGCGGGCGGAGATGGCTTCGTCGGGGCTGCGCGCCGCAAGCTCCCGCAAAGAAGCAGCCTGGTCCGTTTTCAGATCGGCGAGTGCCCGATCGATGGCCTGCATTCTCTCCGCAAGCTGGCGAGTCTGCGGGCTGTCATCCCGGACAACGAGCCGATTGATGGCGGCGATGCGCCGGGCGATGAGGGACAATGCCCGCGAACGCTCGCGCTGAACAGCTACGGAGCTCTCGATCAGGTGTTTCACGTCATCAGAGGTGAGCTGGAGCTTCTCCGAGAGCAAATCGACGGCGAGCGCGGTTCTGGGCACCTGCTCCTGAAGGCGTTGAATCTGGCCGAGCAATTCGGCCTGGAGTTCCATCTGGGTGTTTTCCAGGTGATTCACCTCCGCAGAGGTGAGTTGGAGTTTCTCCGAGAGCAGATCGACGGCGAGCGCGGTTCTGGACACCTGCTGCTGAAGGCTTTGAATCTGGCCGAGCAAATCGGCCTGGAGTTCCATCTGGGTGTTTTCGACGTGCCGCTGTTGCAGGGACAGGATGGGCAGAAGTTGGTCGACAATCTCAGCTCTGTTGCGCGGCAGGGCCTCCGCCAGGATCTGAGCAGTGCGTTGGATCCCCTCTTCCTGCAGCCGGCTCATGGTGCTTTGCCACTCCGCCTGTTGCCGGCTCATGGCGCTTTGCCACTCCGCCGCGCCGGTGAATTGCTTCTCAGAAAGGGCGAGGATCCGCGCGTTCAAGTCGCGCAGCGTATCGAGCTTGCGCTTCCAGGTCAGCCGCCCCAACAAGAGGTCCAGCAGACGGGACCAGGCCCGAGTCAGCCGGCCGCCGGGCACTTGCCAGGAGAGTGCCGCCTCCGCGAAAGCTTTGAACTCCGCGGCAAGGTCCGCTCGAGTCAGAGTGGAAGCACGCTGAATCCAGTAATCCAAATCATCCTCACCGGCCACCGACGGCCGACCGAAGTAACCGCGGAACAGGTCCTCCGCCAGTTCATTCGGACCCAGGGGGTACTGTGCGTATTCCGGGCTGCTCAGGACACCCCTGATGAGTTCGATTCGATCGCCCGTGCGCCGCAAAGTGCGCAACTTCTCGGCAAAGCCGCCAGGTTCCGGGTCGCGACGCAGCAGCACATTGTATACCGAGCGCACAAACAGTTCGGGCGAGCCGTAGACCGCGCAGACTCGAAGAAGGGGCATATAAGAAACAGAGACGGACTTCGAATCATCAGCGCCGGCGAAACCAACGCCAGCCTAGCGCAGATAGTATACACCCCGAAGCGCACCTCGAAGATAACAATGACAATCCGGGAGCCATCTGACCAAGCGGCTCTTCGGGGCGGTGGTAGCGAGGATCGCCGCCTTGCCGGCGCCGACGTTGTAGACGCAGGCGATGCGAGCAGCAAAGGCAGGCGACTGGCGAGTGAGGGACGTCGAGAGACTCGTGCACTGCGCTGAGAAGAGAGAGTTTCCCGGTCCTGAGTGTTTTGGCAGGCGACAACCGCGTCTTGCGGGGGCAAAAACGGCTCCCGAAGCGAAAGTCTGCAACGCGCGGGATAGAGGGCAGCCGGCTGGGGGTATACTGAGCAGGACGCGGGAGTCCCAAATGGGAATCCGCCATGAAAAAAGCGGCGAAATGGTGCTGGCTGTTTTGGTCGGCATGACGCCACATTCAGGAGTTTATGTCAGATACCCGTGAAGAATCTTTTTCCAAGTTCCTGACCGAACTCGAGGAGCTAATGCTCCCAACCCTCGTTTCGAAGATTGCTGATCGGCTTTGGCCGCTTCTTCTTGAGAAGCTCCAGGCTGACAAGCCCTGGAAGAAAAACCTCTTCGTGCCGGATCCGGAAGTTTCCGAGCTAACTCCGGATAGCGACTTCATGTCTTTCTCTTCGTGTGCTGCCCGCGACTTCTTCCATCCGGAGTTTAAGCGCATCCGCGAAGTGATGAAGGTGCCCTCCATATTTCATCGAAAGTACTGGGAATGGGTTTTTATTTTCCATCACATCTCTCGGGGACTGGATCTCTCTGGTAAGCGTGGTTTGGGCTTCGGCGTGGGTAGCCACGAGCCGCTTACCGCCGCGTTCGCGAAACATGGCGCGTATGTGACGGCGACGGATGCACCCGAGAGCATTGGTGTCGCAGCAGGTTGGGCCAGTGGCGGTGAGTTTGCATCCTCAGTGGATTCACTCTCATGCGAAGGGATCATGGAACGCAGTGAATTCGGAAGGCAGGTTTCGTTTCGCGAAGTTGACATGAATGACATCCCTTCGGATCTGACCGGCTACGATTTCTGCTGGTCATCGTGCTGTCTGGAGCATCTCGGCGACCTGGACAAAGGTCTCGCATTCATTATCAACAGCGTTGAACGTACGCTGAAGGTGGGTGGGATCGCGTGTCATACAACAGAGTTCAACCTGTCTTCGAATGAGCAGACCCTCGAAACTGG
>JBEKHU010000278.1:0-5277 GCA_050012115.1 Bryobacteraceae bacterium
CCGCCGCGCCGCCAAGCCCTCTTACACCGGAAACCCCTGTCGCGCGGGGGACACCGAGGCCCACTTACTCTCCAACCACGACCACATGCGCCTCTGCCGAGGGCGACACCAAGGCGTCCGCCCCGGACGCCGTAGGTGTGTCCCCGCGCTACCACCGCACCGCTAAGCCCCGTCTCTTTCCTGGGCGCTACCCCGCCAGCAGCACGAACTTCGCCCGCTCCAGGTGCTCCGCCCGGTCCTCCAGCCCGATCAGCCCGCCATTCACCCGCCGCGTGATCGCCTGCAAGTCGTCCTGGTCCGCCAGTTCGTTCAGACGATGCTTCGTCCAGAACCAGCATGCCGCGTCCACTGCCAGCGCCGGGTCGGTGGCCACTTTGTTCCAATTCCCGTCCACAGTCAGGTCCTGGCCGATCGAACGCCCGTAGGCTTCGTAGTTCACGCGCCCGGTCAGTTGGATCAACCCCCGCCCTTTGAATCTCGGCCCGTCGCCCGGCTGAGCGTTCCCCAGATCCTTTCGGCTCTCGTAGGCTTGTCCACTCGCCAATTCCTCCATGTACTGTAAATCGCCGCTCTCGTGGCCCGTCTGCGCCAGGAAATGCGCCATCCGCAGCGGCGTCTGGATCCCCGCCGCCTCCATCCGGTCCAGCATCGGCTGGTAGAACAACTCGAGCTGATTCGGTTTCGCATTCAGCATCACGAAATGAAACTTCTCGCGCGTGAGACCTTCGGGCAAGCCTCGTCGCAGCTCGGCCAGCGTGTCTCCGCCTGGCCGCACAATGCCGTCTGGAGCCGCCTGTCCCATCGCCTGCGTCTGGAACGCGATGATTGCACCCAACGAGGCCGGCCCGAATTGCCCATCCACCGTCAGCGCCGCGGTTCCCGGGATCCTCGCCAGGTTCAGGTTGACCAGCAGTTGCACCATCTTCACATCGCAGCTCCGGTTGCGGCATCCTCTTCCCACGCCATCACTCAGTAGCATCTGTAAGCCTCCATCGGCGCTCCCGGTTTCCTCCGTTGAATCACTCCAAGTGCAGTCGGCCGGTTCCCCGTGCCCCAGCATGAGGAAACAGCACGCGCCAGCCCCTGCGCCTTCTGTTGTTCGGAAATGGCTGAAACAGTGAGAGAAATAAAACCGGAGAGGACGTCAACGGCTGATTTCGGCCCGAAAACACGGGGACTGACGTCTCTGTCCTAGGCGCGCACAATCCTCTCTATCCACGCTCTGTTTCCTCTGCGCCGTGTGGACTTCAGCCGTCTGTCACCCGTGTTTTCGGGCCCGAGAGCCGTCTGTCCCCACCCGCGCCGCCCGGAACCAACCTTCGGTTGTGAAATGATCTATCTATGCAACTGACGTTTTGGGGCGCCGCCCAGACCGTAACCGGCTCCATGCACTTGCTGGCTTTGAACGGCAGCCGCTTCCTGCTCGACTGTGGCCTTTACCAGGGCCGCCGCCAGGAGGCCCGCGAGCGCAACGCCTCTCTGCCCTTCCCCGCGAATTCGATCGCTTCGGTGCTGGTCTCGCACGCCCACATCGACCACACCGGCAACCTGCCGACTCTGGTCAAGGACGGCTTCACCGGCCCCATCGTCGCTTCGCCGGCCACGACGGATCTGTGCAAATACATGCTCGCCGACTCGGCCCATCTGCAGGAGAAAGACGCCGAGTTCATGGCCAAACGCAACCACCGCCGGCGCGCGATCGGCGAGCAGGACACGCCCGAAATCGTCGCCCCGCTCTATTCCGTCGAAGACGCCGAGCACACCCTGCCCCTCTTCCAGTCCGCCGCGCAACGCCAGCCGCGCCAGATCGCCCCGGGGCTCAGCTACTTCTCCTACGACGCCGGCCACATGCTCGGCTCCACGGCCATGGTGCTCACGCTGGAAGAGAAGGGCCTCAAACGCACGCTGGCGTTTTCCGGCGACGTCGGCCGCTGCCACCTCCCCATCACCCGCGATCCCGAGCCGCTGCCTCCGTGCGACTACCTCATCATGGAGTCCACGTATGGGAACCGGTTCCATGACCCCATCGGCGCGGTCGGCGACAAGCTCGCCGCCGCCGTCAACCGCACCATCTCGCGCGGCGGCAAACTGATCGTGCCGGCGTTCGCCGTCGGCCGGACGCAGGACCTCGTGTATTTGCTGCATCAGCTGATCGACGCCAACACAATTCCGGAGTTCCCCATCTTTGTCGACAGCCCCCTGGCCGTGAATACCACCGCCGTTTTCCGCCAGCACGCTGAGCTGTTCGACGACGAAACCAAGGCCCTCGCCGCCCGCGACGGAGACCCCTTTGCCCTGAGGATGTTGCACTACATCAAGGATGTCGCGGAGTCCAACGCGTTGAACGATTCGCGCATGCCCTGCATGATCATTTCCGCTTCCGGCATGTGTGAAGCGGGCCGCATTCTGCACCACCTGCGCAACAACATCTCGAATCCCAAAAACACGATTCTGATCACCGGCTTCATGGCCGAGAACACCCTCGGCCGCAAACTGGTCGACAAGTTGCCCGAAGTCCCGATCTTCGGCGAACTCTTTCCGGTGCGCGCTGAAGTTGTTAAGCTCAATGAACTCAGCGGCCACGCCGACCAGCGCGAGCTGCTCGAATGGATGGAGCCCATCACCCACGGTCTGAAGCGCGTCTTCCTGGTCCACGGCGAACTGGAGGCCCAGACGGCCCTGTCCGCGGCCATTCAGCAGCGCTATAAACTCCCGGTCACGATCCCGGCCCGCGGCGATTCGATCACTCTCGACTGACCCTCCGATTCGGACTCCGGCAACACGCGCGCGCACCCTCCGTCCGGGGGGGTCGCACCCGGCGAAACACCGCTGTTTCACCGCGCGATCAGTGTGCAATTCACCGTGAAAACACCGTATTTCACCGTGTTTTTACCGCAAAAACATCGGTTTTTTGTGTAGCCGTGTATCTACGGTTTTCTAAAGGACTTAGCCGTATGTCGCAGCGAATGCGCGCACACGAAGCGCGCAACTGGCGCGTTTTAAAGGACTTACGCGACTGCCACGGTGGATCTGTGGCAAACAATGGACTTAGGTGAGTTTCACCGTGCATTTCGGCGTACATTAACATGGTTCACCGTGCGTCACGGTGGATCTGTTGCAATATAAGGGCTTACGCACATTAAGGCGCCACATTAACATGGTTCACCGTACGTCACGGTGGATCTGTGGCAAACAAAGGACTTATTCACATTAAGTGGCGTATTTTTGCATTTTCACCGTGCGTCACGGTGCATCTGATGCAATTAAAGGACTTATAAAAGATGGACCGTCATTCGCCGACACGGCGTTTTTGAGGCGATTTTGCGGCGGAAGCCAGGGTGATTTGGGGGGCGGTTTCACCCCTCCCGCCCCCCTCGGTTCAACCGATTCCGGGTCTGGCTCGTGCCCGGCACGCGAGTTTTTCCAGCAATCGAGCATCCTGGTCGAGTGCAAACTCACGCCGTTATGTTTGAATGGAATGGGAGGGATGGCCACGCGGCCTTGCCCCATTCCCGCCGAGCTGCCACGCCATGAATCGCTCGCTCATCGTCGTTGCCGGGGTCATCCATCGGGACGGTATGTTGCTGATTGGCCAGCGCATGACCGGCGACCGCCATGCGCTGAAGTGGGAGTTTCCGGGCGGTAAAGTCGAGGTCGGAGAAACCCCCAAACAGGCCCTGGCACGGGAGCTGCGCGAAGAGCTCGGCATCGAGGCCGTCATCGGGCCGGAAATCGCGCGTTATGAACAGGCTACGCGCCGCCGCACGCCGCTGCTGCTGCTGTTCCACGCCATCGACAGCTATATTGGTGAACCGCGCGGCGTCACTTTCGAGCAGATCCGCTGGGAACTCCCCGCAAAGCTCCCGGAATACGATTTCCTCGACGGCGATCTAGACTTCATCCGCCGGTTGGCGCTGGGACGGCTCCGGCCCTTCTCCTAGCCCCTACCGCGCCCGCCCGGCGCATCTTCTACCGCGATCCCGAGACCGAGCGGCCTCTCGCCTTCCTCACCAACCACTTCGACCTGCCGGCCTCAACCATTGCCCAGCTCTATCGCTGCCGCTGGCGCATCGAGCTCTTCTTCCGCTGGATCAAGCAACACCCGCGCATCAAGGCCTTCTACGGCTACTCCGAAGACGCCGTCGAAACCCAGATCTGGATCGCCATCGCTGTCTACGTCCTCGTCGCCATTGCCCGTAAACGCTAGTGAAGGTTTGGCAGTTTTTCGCCTAACTTGTTGATTTCTCGTTCAAAAAGCGCTAAATTTTAGCACTTTCGCGTTTTGGAGCAAGCGCCGCCGGCCCGCGGTTCAGGCCCCTTTCCGGACCCCGGGACCGGCGGGTTGAATCAGACGGTACAAGATGACGGTGCGAGTCCGGCCGGCTTCCGTGTAGCGGCTCCTCCAGGGTGCCAGGCCGAGGGCTGGATCGAAGACCGTGAGCCGCGGGTTGAGGGGTCCGAGACCGTCCAGGATCCAGGCCGGGGGCGGCTGCCGCAGCAGCGCCTCGCGGTTGAGCCGGGCGAGCGCGGGGAAGGTCGGCCGGCTGTCGTTCAAGTGCCGGTCGGCCAGCACGCCGTCCAGCGGCTGCGAATCGAGGTACGGCGTTCCAGGCGGCAGTCCGGTCAGGGCATAGAGTTCCGGGCGGTAGCCCCACACCAGCGCGGTGTCCGCGGGGCGAATGAACGGCTGGGCCAGGAGCGCGGCGCGGCGGGCATCCTCAAACAGCGCCAGGTCGCGCGAGGCGTGCGGGCGGTCCTGCAGGGTTTCGGCCGCGAGCCGGGCGGAAGCGGGCATGAACCGGACGAAGGGCAGCGCCAGCAGGGCCACCAGCACGGCGCGCCAGCGCGGCGGAGCCAGCGCGAAGCCGCGCGCCGCGGGCAGCGCCACGGCCGGCAGCAGTTGGAAGAAGTAGCGCGGGAAGAAGCGCCAGCCGACCCACGCGGCACCGAGTGAAACGAGCATCCAGGCGGCCAAGCGCCAGCGGTTCTCGCGTTCCCGGATCAGAACCCAACCAGCGGCGGCAACCAGAGCGACGTGGAAACCGGCCCAGCCCAAAGTGCGGCGCACGCCTTCAAGGAACGGCTGCGCGAGCGGCGTGTCGCGGGAATACGCCGCGCCCCAGACCCACACCTCGCGCCAGTACGCGGCCAGCGCCGACTGTGAGGCGAGCCACGCGGCGATGAGGGCAACCGGCAGGGCAAAGCCGGCCAGCAGGCGCGGCGCATCGCGCCAGCGCCACAGCAGACAGACCGCCAGGATGAGCAAGGCTTTTCCGT
>JBEKHU010000279.1:0-5274 GCA_050012115.1 Bryobacteraceae bacterium
CGCGGCTTGCAGGGCCGGCGGGAACGGCGCGCTCCATGCGTAGCGCAGGTCCAAACCGGCCGCCAGCCACATCGCCACCGGAAACACCACGACCAGCGGAGCCATGATCTTGTCCCAGGGCTTGGTGCCGGTGCGCATGCGGTTGCGCTCGATGAGGAGGTCGGGCGCTACACGCTGTAGCGTCACTACCATCCGGACTTGCACCAGGAAGACGAGAGCGATGTAAACCCAGGCGGCGTACCAATCCAGGCGTCCCGCGGCAGGGAAGAGGACTGCGCCCATGATGATGGGACTGAGAGCAGTGCGGACCCACGATTGGCGGGCGGGGTGGCTCCGCGCGGGTGTGCCGGAAGAGTTTTCAATTGTCTCGATCACAACAGGCCTTCCTGGCAGGCAACTGAGTCGCAGACTCGCTCATCCGATATCTTAGCCAGGATCGCCGCTCCACTTCGCAGTGGCCAGCGCCAGTCTATTCATGTCCGCCGGATCGTCCGGCATCTCCGCCCGCGCCAGCGGATTCTTCCCCGGCCCCCGGCGCCTGGTTTACCACCGGGATGCAGTACTCCTCGTCCGCCCAGCGCCCCAGGTCAATCAACTGACAGCGCTCGCTGCAGAACGGGAAGTAGGCCGTTCCCAGTTCAACCCGTTTCTTGCACGTCGGGCATGCCACCTTCAGGCTCATTGCGCTTGATTCTACCTTGGAATGCGCGCCCGCCTCGCTCCCGCTTCACTGGTACGCCGGAACGCCCGCCGCGCGGTACAGCTTCTTGATCCGCTCCAGCTCCGGCACGGCCTCGGCGAATCCCAGCTCGCGCATCATCTGGCCAATACTCACCTGCGGGTCGTTCGACCAGAAGATGCCATGGTCCTCGTCTTCGTAATAGCGGAATCCGACCTTGTCCCCGTACCTGGCTTTCATCGCGGCTCCATTCTGCAGTCCTTCGCTCCACGGCAGAATGGCATAGCTGAGATCGATTTCCTGCACCAGGATGCTCTCCGGCGGGCGGATTTACGCCGTGATCTTGCCCGTCGGTTCGAACACCGAAGAGTTATTGCGCGGTGGGCTGGAGACGATATAGTAGCCGTACCGCCGGGCCCTCGCGGCCGGCATCCCGGTCTGTGGCGAGTCGCTCGGCCACGCCACCAGGTCGGCCCCCTGCCGCTGCAGCTCCTGCCATCCGTAGTCGTACTCGATGTCGAAGCAGATCTGGATCCCCAGCCTGCCGAAATCGCACTCGAATACCGGCACGCTCTTGCCCGGCGTCGTGCCGTCCTCCAGCGAGTCCGACCCCGTCACCACCGCGATGTGCATCTTGCGGTAAACCCCAACTACCTTCCCTTGGCGGTCCACCAGCACCGCCGCGTTGGACTTGCCCCACTCCTCCTTCAACATCATCGGCACCACGAAGTAGCTGTGATACTTCTGCGCCAGCGCGGCGAACGCCGTCTCCACCGGCCCTGCGTACGGCAGCGCCTCCACCCGCGACACGATCGTCTCCGGCAGCACCACCAGGTCCGGGTTGCGGCCGTACTGTTTGCGCGACTGCGCCGCCACCGCGTCCACCTTCTGCCCCAGTTCCGCCAGACGCGTCTTCAGATCCGTGGACAGCCGGGAGTGATGCACCACCACTGTCCCCACGATCACCTTGCGCGGCAGCCGGTCCGCCGTGGATCGCACCACGCTCTGCCCCTGCGCCGCCAGCGCGGCGATCAGCACCACAAGCAGTGTCCGCATATTGACCTCATTTCAACCTGCTCTGCGAATCCCCGGCTCGCTCCCCAGCTACTCCCCCTTCGCAAACGGGAACCGCGACCGCACCGCCAGCACCTGGTCGTGTTCATTGCCCGCCCCGCTGCCGCTGTAGAACCCCACCGTCGCGTTCAGCCGTATGAAGAAAGCGTCGCCCTGCCGCGCCGGGTATCGCCCCTCATTCCCGTCGGCGCCGCCTCCGGCCACCATATCGCCGTGGCCCTTGAGGATGTAGTAGATCTCCTCCGCCATCTCGTGATGGTGCGGGATGTTCGTCCCGCCCGGCGCGAAGTCCATGATGAACAGGCTCACCATCTGGCTCGCCGCCGCCAGCCGGTCGCGCTTGCTCTCCGTCGTGCCCATCAGCAGGTCGAATTGCACGCTCGGCCCATGCGAGGCGAGTTGTTGCGGCGCCACCTCGTCGGTGTTCGCCAGCATCAACTGCTTCCCCGCCTCCACCTTCGTCCCCGCCGGAATCCGGAAGCCCATCACCAGCAGCCTCAGCGGCTCGCTTCCCGCATTCTCCACGCCGTGAGCGATTCCCGGCGCGAGGTACATGTAGTCGTGCCGCCGGACTTCAGAAGGTTGCCCAGCGTACGTCACCCGCCCTCGGCCATCGAGGATGAAGTAGATCTGTTCTTCCGCCGGATAACTCACGGTTGCGCTCGCGCCGCCCGGCTCGAGCGTCAGCTCCCCGTACCGCGCCACGCTCTTCAGTTGGCTCGCCTGCGGGTCGCCGATTCCGAACAAGGGCTTGTAGGACGCCCCCCGCGCGTTCGCCGTAAGATCGTCGGGTTGCGGCTGCACGTCAGAGAGACGGCGTCGCAGGAACGTCGGGTCGGCGGCGAAAAGTGGCGAGGCGAGCAGCAGCGCGAGCGCGAGCCTATTCGTAGGTAACACAGTTACACCATTTGCCCGTTTCGTCGTAGTGCGGCCAAGCTCCGCCCAGCCTGAATCCGGAGACGATGAAATCGTCAAACAGCGGCGTCGGCTCGAAGTACCCCGGCCGGCGCAGATGTTCCTTCATGACGTCGTCGTTCAACTCCAGCCCCAGCCCCGGCGTCTCCGGCACCACCACGTAGCCCTGGTCGAGGATCGGCTTGGGCACGCCCGTCACCAGGTCCTGCCACCACGGCATGTCCAGCGCATGGTTCTCCATCGCCAGCAGATTCTGGAACGTCGCCGCGCAGTGATACCCCGCGTACGCGCCCACCGGCGAGCCGGCGTGGTGCATCGCCACCTGAACCCCAGCCAGCGCGGCATAGTCCGCAATCCGTTTCGTCTCCAGCAACCCGCCCGACGTCTCGATGTCCGGGTGAATCGCGTCCACCGCCTGGTTGTCGATCATCGCGTCGAAGCCATTCCGCAATCCGAACACGTCCTCGCCCGTTAAGATCGGTGTCGTGGTGTTGTTCTTGATCTCCTTGAGCCCCTGCCAGTTCGTCCAAGGCACCATATCTTCGGCCCACGCCAGTTGGTATTTCTCGAAGGCCCGCGCGTAGCGGATCGCGTCCTTCACCTGCAGCGGCCCGAAGTGGTCGGCCGCCAGCGGCGCCGTTCCGACCACGTCCCGGATCGCCTCGATGAACTCGCACAGGTAGCCCAGCCCCTTCTCCGTCGCTACGCCGCGCTCGTTCACCGCGCCCGCCCGCCCGGCCACCAGCTCCGTGTGCAGGTCCATTTTGAAAAATGTGATGCCCGTCTCTTTTCGCTTGCGCATGCGCTCGGCGTACACCTTCGGGTCTTTGTGATCCGTGGTGTCGGCGTAGATCCGGATCTCGTCGCGCACCTTCGCTCCCAGCAGCCGGTACGCCGGCACGTTGTACGCCTTGCCGGCGATATCGTGCAGCGCCATGTCCACCGCGCTGTACCCGCCGCCCATGCGCGCGTGACCGGCAAACTGGCGCAGGTTCCGCAGATTGCCCTCGATGTCCAGCGGGTTCTTGCCCAGCAGGTGCGCCTTGAGGATCAGCGCAATGCCTTCCACCCCCGCGTCCCGCACTTCGCCCAACCCGTAGACGCCCTGGTTGGTGTACAGCTTGATGATCGGGTAGTCGTAATTCGCCGCCACGCGGCAGGCACGCATATCCGTGATCCGCAACTGGCTGGGAGCGGAATTCGTGTTGAGGCTCGCGCTCGTGCCGCCCGCCGTCGCTCGGAACAGCGGCCCCATCGCCGCCGCTGCCAGGCTGCGTTTCATCAGTCCGCGTCTGCTCAGCCCTGTCGGATTCTTCTCGCTGGCCATTGCCGACTCCTCTCCGCTACGCCATTTCGACCGCGATAATGTCGTGCCTTCGTGGTCGCCCACGATTATACGCCGCGCGGCGAGGGTTTCCTCTGAGCAACGGCGGCTCGGCCCAAGCGGGCGGGAAGCCGCGGAAAGGCGGAGGGAGGCGGACGGAGCAGATAGCGGCTATCTTGAATCTGGCCCGCGCGAGATGCGGCGCGGTAGAGAGCGGGGCGCAAGGGCACACAGAAAACTCGTCCCGCGCGAACCGCTGGACTCCCGGCCCTGCTACTGCTTCGGCCTACCTCTTCTTCTTTCTTGCCGCGGCAGTATGGGAGGCGTGCTTCTTCTTGGCCCCGGCAGTAGGTGGCGGATTGTTGCCGACGTCGATGTCGCGGTAAAGCTTCCAGGAGCCGTTGGCCTGCCGCTTGACGATGACCAGGTATCTGGACGATTCCTGGATCGCTTTGCCGGATTTCGGGGTGACAGTGAATGTGGCGCTGCCGCGATCATAGGCCCAATCGCCCGCCACTTGGGTTTCCAGCGGAGTGAACGCGATTTTAGCCGCGCCCGCTTTGAAGCCGGCCGCGTACCAGGCCTGGATGGCAGGCCCGCCTACGACGTCCGCCTGATTTGCGACCATCATGATCGCGTCGTCGGTGTAAGTGGCGGCCGTGGCTGCCGCATCGTTGGCATTGAATGCGGCGGCGAACTGGTCGCGCAGTGCATTGATCGCCGCTGTATCGGCCGCGGCATCCCTCTTTGCTTCCGGTTTGGGTGCGCTCTCGCACCCGGCGAGCGTCAACATCGCAGTGAGTGCGAATGCGCCAAGGCACACGTTACGTAATGTCATGGTCCTCCCGTGAATGTCTGCTGCGAACCGCGGTCTTAACTGTTGAGCCCAGATTTCCGCTTTTCCCAGAATTCGCCGCTCCGGCCTCCTGGCCACCACTGATTGTACATCCAACCACCTCTGTTAGAGCCGTTGCTCTCAGTTTCTTCATCTCGTTACAGGGGACGTCCCCCTTCCAGAGCTTCGGGGTCCGGACCTGATTTACGGATGCGCCGTGTACAGAGCCGCCTCTCACTATGTTTGAGGCCGAGGATGCCCGCCTGCTCCCAGTGAGAAAGGCCGGCTGGCCCGCGCTCCTGGCGGAAGAGAGGATCGTCCCGCAGCTCTGAACGGATAGCGAGCCCTGGTTTGCCCGGGTACAACCGCGCGGGTGTAGGCTATTGTTGCCGCTTACAACGGAATCCATACCATGGCCAACTATACTTTCTCCAGACGTCACTTCTT
>JBEKHU010000280.1:0-5236 GCA_050012115.1 Bryobacteraceae bacterium
GAGCCCGCCTCCGCTTCGCCGGCCAAGCTCATTCTGCAATGCCAACGCCCGTGCGCCAACGGAATTACAGCGAACGGCAACCTGTCACTTTCGCGCTTGTCTCAGGAGAGGGGTTCAGTGTATTGAGTGGCACCTTCGTGTTCGGCAAGAAGCGTGCGTGCGAGGAAGCTCTGCGTGTTCTGGGCGGTGTAGTCGCGGATACAGTCACACTGAGCACTGACTACTTGATCGTGGGCACTCTTGGAGACAGGGCGTGGGCCTACGGTTTTTTCGGCACCAAGATCGAGAAGGCGAGACAACAATTGGAAGGCGGCCACCCGATTGCCATAATCTCCGAAGAGCATTGGCTTAACGAGATGGAGCGAGTGATGAGATTGCCAGCGACCACTAGTAGACTTAAAAGTTGATTACCCCACAGTCCCACGGCATCGAGATCTGGACGGAGGCGCAACTGCTCGCGCGCCTGGACGGCGGGCAGAGCGAAGGGTTCGCCGGAGAGGCTGAATGAAGAAGATCCTCGCCGCGCTGGGCGCATGGGGCCTGCCGGGAGTTTTCCTGCTCACCATCGCGGACGGAGCGGGCGTTCCGAATCCTTCAGGGCCGGACGTGATGTTGCTGCTGTACACGTCGCAGCGTCCCGACCGCTGGCTGGTGGCGGGGTTGGTGGCCGTGGCGGGATCGCTGGTCGGGTCGTTGATCCTGTACGAGGTGGCGCGCAAGGGCGGCGAGAAGTACCTCGAAGGCAAACTGCACTCGGGGCGCGGCAGGAAGTTCCGCGACTGGTTCCGGCACTACGGCCTGGTCACGGTGTTCATTCCCGCGCTGGTGCCGATTCCGATGCCGCTAAAGGCGTTCGAGATCTGCGCCGGGGCGCTGGGGGTGAGGCGAGCGGCGTTTGTGGCGGTGTTCGTGGGGGCGCGGCTGCCGCGCTACCTGGCGCTGTGCTGGCTGGGGCGCAACCTGCACCAGGAGCCGCTGAAGTTCCTCAAGGGCCACTTGCTGGACTTCGTCTGGATCGCGCTGGGCACGCTGGTGCTGTGCGTGGCGCTGGTGAAGCTGGCCGACCGCTACCGCAAGCCGCCTGAACTGGCGCCGCCGACGCACCTCCCGGCATAGGATAGGAACAGTCGGCAAACCACCTAAAGCGATCGGCACGCGGACGTGGGGCGGCGAGATCTGGCTGAGCGCGTCGAATGTGCTGGTGGATCGGGGCATCGCCACCGCGGCGGAGACGGGCGTCTACGGGCCGGAGCGGCAGTGGCTGATCGAGGGCCACGGGCTGGAGCCGGACATCGTCGTGGACAACCTGCCGCACGAGACGTTCAGCGGCCGGGACGCGCAACTGGAGGCCGCGCTGAAGCACCTGGAGGAGCTGATCCGGAAGGATCCGTGGCCGGTGCCCGCGCCGCCGCCGTATCCCAACAAGGCGCTGAAGTAGGGCGCGTGGAAGATGGCCGCGCGGAACCAGGCGTGGCGTGGCGCGGGCGCCAACAAACAGTTTTGAAGGAGCAAAGCCAATTGTCGACTTTTCTTTTTGAAATGATCGACTTGTACTGGCTATCTTTGGGTTGATTTCGCTGAATATTCGCAGTTGTCAAAGATCGATGCCGACACACCGCATGGGTGGCTGGCTACTTCGAGCATAAGCCCGGTGTCAAGCAGACAACGGACAGACCGTGGCAGCCCGCTAGTGCAGGAACAGGGAGCTGCCGGCAATCAACACGCCGCCCGCGCCGGAGAGGATTCCGGCGTATAAGAACAGCGAGCGGCGGCTGATGATCGCGAGCGAACACAGAACTATGGCCAGTTCGAGGAACACCTCGCCGAAATGGAGGCGCAGGGCGCGGTGGCCGCTGGCGGCGCTTTCGGCTTCGAATTCCTTGGCCTGCTCCGAGATTTTCTCGCCTTCCTCCTTGTAACGCTCCTGATTGGTGTTGAATTTCGCGGCCGCCTTGACGGCCTCGGCGCCAGGCATCAGGCTGACGATGTCCTTGGCCACTTCGGACTGGTAGCGGCGCAGGGACTTGGCCTGATAGAACGCCCACTGGTCAGAGGCTTTCTGTTGGGCGAGCAGTTCCTCGGTGGTGGCGATGTGGCCGGAAACGGCCACCACGGCCAGACAGGCGGCGACGATGGCCATGACCGCGCCCGTGGTGCGGGTGAACGAATCGTGGGCGTGCTCGGCGTGTTCCTGCAATTCTTCGTTGACAGACAAGGGTGCACTCTCCTTTGCGGCGAAAACCAGCGTCCAAATTCCCCACCAGCCGAAGCGGGCGCGGCGGCCGGCCAACGCGAAGCCGCCACGAGCGTTCTGTTCGCGCTGCCGTTGCGCCAGCGCCGGGCCAGGTCTCGGGCCGGGTATCAGACATGGTAGCGCAGGTTGGGCGGGCGGCGCGGAACAGAGCAGCGGAGGCCAGAGCGGCGCGGAAAGCGGGAAGGGGAGTCGGGACAGGGATGGCTGCCCATGGCGAAGGCGGGGCGGCGAGTCGAGGGCAACACACGCGGGCACGGCGTGCCGGGGCGGGAGCGGGGCTGTGAGAGCGCTCGGAGGAGGCGGCAGCGCGAAGAGGACATGGCAGTGTACTAGTACCATGGGTACTAGTACCCATAGCGACGCAGGCCGGTTTTCGCCCTTCCGGAGGGACGTTTCGAGGCCACAATTTGTGGTGGGATTGGCAGAACGACGGTGTACCAGCACCCGGGGGGAGAGAAAGAGGATTTAGAGGGGAGTTTTCTATTTATGTAAGTCGTTGATATGAATATACTTGCCAACGCATCCGAGATCCGAAGCAACGACCTACGGAGCGGGGTAAAATCTGGATAGAAAAGTCAATGAACTAAAGAGAAACAGGCTGGTGCTGGACCGTCGAAAGATAGGTACATTAAGTACTATTATTCGGATTCAGTTTTTGCGATACTACCCCTGTCCCCGAAGGAGGGTGGGTGGTGCCCCCGGTTCCCGGGCAGAGGGGCCTGGGGCAGTGCTCGAGGAGTTAGAGAAGAGGAGAAATCGAAATGATGAAATCTATTGCGGCGGTCTCTTTAAAGGTTCTTTTGGTTGTCTGTGTCTTGGCCATCGGGAGCAGCGCTGTGTGGGCGGCAACCATCACCTGCCCCACGGCCGCGAGTGCGAATTTTGCGATATCTGGATTGATTGGCAACTCGTGCACGATTGGAGATCAGGTTTTCAGCAATTTCCAGGATGGAGTCAACGGTTTAGGCTCAAGTCCCTCGAATTGGACAGTGTACTTCAAGCAGTACCTTGTGTCGCCGGGGACCTACGAGTTCCAGTTCACGATTCAGCAGGGTCCGACTAATATGGCGCCCGGGGTGTACTCTTTCGGTTACACATTGGCCATTGATCCGACCGTACCGGGTTTTGCGCAGCCGAGCTGGATTTACCAGGTAGGCGTGGCGAACGACTCACAAGATACGACGACTTCAAAGGCGGTGTACACGGTCGGGGATGGATTAGTTACCACTGTGTCAAGTAGCGGCGGTCTTGTCACGGACGGTCTTCCTAATATGCAGTCGCTGAGCGTTGTTGAGACGATCACTGTGTTCGGACAGGTAGAACCGAACAGCATCTCGGACTACTTCTGGGAGACCAGTGTGCCGGAGCCGGCTTCAATGGCGCTGATGGGCGCCGGGCTGTTGGCCCTCGGTGGTCTGCTGCGCCGGAAGAAGTAACAGCAGAGTTCAAGATTCGAAACACAGGCCCGGCGCGAGGTTCAGACCTCACGCCGGGTTTTCGTTTTTCAGCGGCCGCGCGCAAAGCGTGAGCCCGCACCCTCGCGATCACGCGCGGATGTGCCTCGATAACCGTCAGGAGGTTATTGAAGTTTCAATCGCCCGGGAGGCAGGGCAACCCAGTCCGACAAATCAATAATCAGCACCGGTCCCAACGGGTCGCCGGATCCGTTGCCCGTCTCGCGCGGAGGCCGCAGGCCGGCAAATGTGGCGGGATTGCCAGGCCTGCGCCGGCGGCGTGCGGAGGTGGGAAATGGCGTGATTTCAGTGAGTTTCGATCAGGCCCGGTACGTAGCTAATTCCTACTAGTTTATCAGTAATCAAGACATTCGGGTCAGGATATCCTAACAAGCTGAAGAATCAATAGAGTAGCGCTGCCGAACGAAAAGCGATTGGCAGTCGTGATACTATCCAAAGATAGCATATATTACCACTATGCATGGACGCGAATTTCTGGGATACTAGCCTTGTCCCCAAAGGAGGGTGGGCGGTAACCCAGGTTCCCGGGCAGAGGGTCCTGGGGCACTGCTCAAGGATTCAGGAAGAGGAGGGATCGGATGTTGAAATCTATAGCGGCGGCCGCTACAAAAACTCTATTGGTTCTCAGTCTCCTGGCCATCGGGAGCAGTGGTGTGTGGGCTGCCACCATCAGTTGCGCGGACTCAAGTGTCAACACGCTGGGAGGCTTGCTTGGGATGCCCGGTGCAGGTTATTCCGGGTGCACGAGTCAGGACAAGATCTGGAGCGGGTTCGCGAACGGGAGCGGGACTGCAATTCCCCCGGCCTGGCTTGCCGCCATCACGTACTCGCCCTATCCGGGATACGATCTTCACGATTTCACGCTGTCCGCTAACAACCTGGCAACCGGAAGCCCGAATTACCTGACAGCCGGGACGTACACTCTGGATTACCTTATCAGCATCGATCCGACCTCGGCCACTTACACCTCGGACTGGATTACGTCAGTGCAAGTGTCGGCCAACGTTTCTCTTCCGGGCGGCGCGGGTTCGGTCACTGACACAAAGGCGCTGTACACCAGCAATGGCGGCACCTACCTTGGCAGTGTGACCTCGACGAATGGCCTTAGTTCGTCAATCGGCGTGGATCAGAAGTCCATCTGGGTGCAGGAGACGATCACCATTACCGGCCCAGCAAATGTGCATAGCATCACGGATGAGTTCACCGAGACATTCGTGCCTGAGCCGGCTTCGATGGCGCTGATGGGCGCCGGGCTGCTGGCCCTGGGCGGTCTGCTGCGCCGGAAGAAGCTAGCGCAGTAACAGCAGAGTTCAAGATTTGAAACACAGGCCCGGCGCGAGGTTCAGACCTCACGCCGGGTTTTTGCTTTTCAGTGGGCGGCGCGCGGGGCGCGAGCCCGAGTTTCCGCGGCCGGCGCGGATGTTCCGCCGGCAACCTCGCGCGGCCCCATCCCGCTTCGTCCCTCCTGCAGAGAAACATCCAAATCGAGGCCGGGCAGGTCCGCCAG
>JBEKHU010000281.1:0-5201 GCA_050012115.1 Bryobacteraceae bacterium
TCACCGTCGTAATCCAGCATGGCCACACCGCCGGGCATCGTTTCGATCAGATATTTTTGAGGCGTACGGGAGGAAAGAAGTTGAAAGGTTATGCCAGACTTCGCCGTCACATCCTCGAAAACAGGAAGAAGAGGCTGACGGTTCTGCTCCGCGCTGAATAACGCAATCGGGAGGACCCACAAAACAGGGTGTACCCCCAGAGACACGCGGAGGACAGAAAAGCGGGCAGGCCGGACGTCACAGAACTCTGGCCGAGGCCGGGGAAAACTCATTTTCCTGCTACCAGCGTATCCTCATAATCTCAATAATCTCAGACCTGAAGAGACGCCAATGCCGCGCCGAATGGCGCGGCATTGACGTCGACGAAGATCGGTCTGGAGACCGTCTTAGAAGTAGAACTTCAAGGCCAACTGCAGTTCACGAGGAATATTCATCTGCCCCGTCACCCTGCCATAGTTGGTGTCGCCAATATTGGAGTCCGGATAGCTGAAGACAACGTTGTTGAAGACGTTGAACGCTTCCGCACGGAACTCAAAGAACCTTTTTTCGCCGAGTCCGATATGGAACTGCCGGAACAGGGACAGATCGAGGTTGCGGCCCCAGTCCGTGACCAGGGAGTTCGGCTTCGAATTGCCGTAAGTGTAAGGCGCCGGAATCGCGTAGGCCGAGGTGTTGAACCATTCGTTAATCGACTTGGTGAAACCGCCCGAGCTGCTCACGAGGTCCGCCCGCTCCTGGTTGTAGCCACCGTTGTTCAGCACGGAGGTGCTGGTTGTCACGGAGTACGGGTTGCCCGAATGGAGCTGCAGGATGCCGTTGAGCATCCATCCACCAGCGAGGTTGGCAGTCAGCTTGTTGGAGGACTTGCTAAATGGCGATTGCACCGAAAATGAAGCGGAAAACACGTTCTTCTGGTTCAGATCGGATGTCTGAGCGTCGAAGGCGCGGTTGTACGGGTTCGACACATTGCAGTTGGCTCCGAGTGTGCACCCGTCGTCATTCGAATGCGACAAAGTGTAAGACACCAGGAAGGTCATGCCGTGGCTGAGGCGCTTGTTGAGGGACACCTGCAGCGCGTTGTACCTGCTGTTACCCGTGCTCTGGTCAAACCATTGTGGCAGCATGTACGGGAACGGCTGACGAGCCTTGGGGTCGCCCGGGCCCGGAGTCGCTACATTCATGACCGGACCCCAGTCGAGATGCCGGCCGACGGAACCGACGTAGTTCGCGTCGAGAACAGTGTTGCTGGGCAGTTCGCGCTGGATGCCGAAATTCCACTGATCCATGTAAGGAGTCCTGAAACCCGGATCAACCATCCACTGGCTGACCGAACTGAAGTCGGACGCCGGGTAAATAATGGCGCCACCGGTACCGAGCCCGAGGGGATCGGTAATCTTCGCCGTGGGTATATTCTGATTCAGGCCCGGATTCTCGATGGTGGCGACGTTCGGCCAGTTGCCGGCGAAGTTTTGGGCCAATTGCATCACGGTGCCCCATGTGTCATAGAAGCGTCCGTATCCAGCGCGGGCAACCATCTTGTCGTTGATGCGGTAAGCCAGGCCCACACGGCCGGCCCAATCCGCCAACGAATTTTGGATGATGCGATGATTCGAGTTCGGCGTCACCACGACATGAGGGGGAAGGCCACTCGCCAGAGCGGGAGTGGACGAGGATGTGTAGATCCCGTTCGGGATGCAAGGGTTTCCGACCGTAGCCGAGCAGGGTGGAGGAAGCGCGTTCAGGATGTACTGACCGGTCATGGGATTGGCATCGCCGGTGTACAGATCCTTGCCCGGGCTGTTGGAGATCGGGAAGAAGACCATGTCATTGCGGAAGCCGAGGTTGACCGTCAGCCGGCTGGTGACCTTCCACTGGTCCTGAATGAAGAAGGAATCGTCCCAGCCGCCGGTATTTTTTCCGGTGACATTCCGGTAGGAAGCTTCCGTGGGAACTCCGAGCAGGAGTGAAGCATACGAATTGCCGCCGACGCCCTGGTTCGCGCCCAGGCCCGCCGTTTGCGTGGAGCTGAACGACTCACCGGCGTACCCGATCGGCGAGAGCATGTTGTTCGTCGAAAAATCGGCGCCCACCTTAATGGTGTGTTTGCCCCAAATCTTGGCAAAGGTCCCGCCGCCCTGCCAGGTATCGGCCAGAACGCTCCCCTGAGTCTGGGAACCAGGGGAGAGACCCACATAGCCGTTTGCCGAAAACTGAGGCGTATATTGCGTGCCATGCAGATTGCTCCAGTACTGGGACACCCCGAGGCTCTTCAGGTTGTTGACGAAGGTCGTATCCTCACCGGGGACATGGGCGCCGGTCATGGTCCATCCCCAATTCCGCCCAAAGTAGGCGTCCAGGATCGCCGTTGGACCGAAGGTATGAGTTTCATGCGAGGCCCAATTGTGCCCATCGATCAGCCAGGTGGATATACCGATCGTGCCGCCTGGCTGGTTTACTAACTGCGCGTACTCGCTGTAGCGGAACATGATCTGGTCGGAATTGCCGATGTACTGGTCTGCGCGGAGGGAGCCAGCGTCCTGATTTGTGGCGCTCTTTCCGTGAACGAACAGATTGTTTCCGTTGATCATCGCTCCGGCGTGCGGAATCAGCGTCTGATACAACTGCGAGACCGGATTGATCTCACTCGACGGAAGTATGTTGCCCACGATGGGATTGCGCGAGTACGCGCCGGTCGCGGCGTTTAAGCTGGTCGTATACGGATCGTAGAGCTGCTGGCCCCACGCGCTGAAGTCGCCGTTGCGCATTGCGTCGGTTGGCGCCAGCGCGCCGTTTTCGTTGGCCAGACGCTGCTTGTAACCTTCCCAAGCCGCGTAGACGAAGCTACGGTTCTTGCCCTTGTAGAGTTTCGGAATCGACAGTGGTCCGCCCATCGCGATTCCGTACATGTTCTGGCGGAGCGGTACGCGGGCACCCTGGAAGAAGCCGCGAGCATCCATCTTCTCATTGCGCATGAATTCCCACAGAGTGCCGTGGTACTCGTTGGTTCCGGACTTGCTGACCACGCTCACGATGCCGCCCGCGACGCCGCCGTACTCGGCGAGGTCGTTGTGGCCCTGGGTCTTGAACTCCTGGATGTCATCGATGATCGGCGCGAAGTTGTAGATCGTCTGCATCGCATTCAGGTCGTTGATGCCGTCCAGAAGGTACAGATTGCTACGGGTATGCGCACCATTGATCGCCGGGAACGTAAAGTTCCCGATCGAGTTGCCGGCCCACCCGCTGCCGCCGCCGGAGCTCTGGTCCCTGTTGATGTTGACGGCGCCTGGTGTAATGGTCAGCAACTGGGTGAAGTTGCGGCCGTTCAACGGCAGTTCGACAACGTCACGGTTGTTGACGACCGCGCCCAACTCCGACGTGGAGGATTCCACGGCGGCCGCGGTGGCCTCGACGGTAACCGTGGACTGCGCTTCGCCGACCTTCAGGTGAAAATCGAACGTCGCGGTTTGGTTCACCTCAAGCGTGATTCCGGTTTGCGTCATGGTGGAGAAGCCTTTGGCGGAGGCCTGGATCTTGTAGCTCCCCGGCATGACGTTGAGGAGACTGTAGGCTCCCTCGTTATTGGCTGTAGTGCTTCTTACAACCGAAGTGTTTAGGTTCGTGAGCGCGATTTGCGCGCTCGGTACCGCGGCGCCGCTCGGATCCGAGACAACGCCAGTAACTGTGGCGGACGCCTGCTGGGCCAGGCTGACCGACGCGGTCATAACCCCAAGACCGAGCAGGAACACGAGCGCATTGAGGGAACGGTGCCCCGTCCCGCATTCTTTGACTCTCAAGGCCATAGATTCTCCTTCGCAACACTCCCTTGGTGATCGCGTCGAAGACGCTGTTCACTTGAGTACCCGGAGCAAGCGCCGCCCAATCTGGCAGAAAACTGATTCCGAGACCCCAGTTCACGGTAACTGTATCGTTAACGTGTACAACGCATGGCAGAATGTTACTACTGAGCCCGGCCGCCGTCAAGGGGAAAGCGCTTACATGCCATTTCATGCTATCTGTATGATTTAGTTGGTGCACATCTTCCCCGTCAGTTGGCGCACATCTTCCCCGTCAGGACAGGATTCTGGACCCTCTGAGTGGTGACAACACCGGCCAGCCGGGGCGCTGACGCGCTCGTTCCATAGCTCGAAAGCACAGCAATTGTCAACATACTCCAGCTCTGCCGAGGAGAATCCAGACGCTGCGTACGAATCTGAGCGAGCTGACATGCGTTATGCCCTTTCGTACTCGCCGAACCGCTCTGCGCATGAACGATTCCGATCGAAAAGCGGCAGGCATGCCATCCAATTCAACTGAAATCCTGCATAATAGTGCTGCGTTACCGATAACGCCCGCACATTGGGACGAAGACCACACGGGTCGTGCGACCGGACCACGACGGAAAGCACCGCTCCATCGAGTTTCACGGCTCCCGGCTTGGTAGACCCATGACGATGCGAGCGGGATCTGAGCTGGACAGGAGTGGAATTGAATAGAAGGACGTTTAATCGCATGGCGCTCGGAGCAGCCGCCGGTTCTCTCGGCGGATCTCTCCTCGCCGGCAATGCGGGGGCCTATGAGCCCACTTGGGAATCGTTGAAGAAGCACCCGCTTCCGGGTTGGTTTCAAGACGCGAAGCTGGGCATCTTCATCCACTGGGGTCTGTACTCCGTGCCGGCCTGGGCGCCGGCTTCGGGCGAATTGGGCAAGGTGAGCCCGGCCCGGTGGTTCACAGACAATGCCTACGCCGAGTGGTATCTGAACACGCTGCGCATCACCGATTCACCAACGTATAAGCATCATCTGGAGACCTACGGAAGGGACTTCGACTACTACGATTTCATCCCGAGATTCAATCGGGAAGTCCTGAAGTGGAACCCGGAGTCGTGGGCCAAACTGTTCCGCAAAGTCGGCGCGCGTTATGCCGTTCTGACCACAAAACATCACGACGGCTTTACGCTGTGGCCCAGCCGCGTAAAGAATCCGAAACGTGCGGGAACCACCGCGGCTTCCCGCGATCTCGTTGGCGAACTCAGCGCCGCAGTCCGCGGCCAGGGCCTGAAAATGGGCCTCTACTATTCGGGCGGCCTGGACTGGACGTTCACCAGTGAACCCATTAAAACCGTGGCCGACCTGATGCTCAGGGTCCCGCAGTCGCAGGAATACGCCCGCTACGCGGATGCGCACTGGCGCGAGTTAATGGA
>JBEKHU010000281.1:5215-6225 GCA_050012115.1 Bryobacteraceae bacterium
CAGCTACCCGAAGGCTGGCGAGATCCCGCAATTGTTCTCGGAGTTCTACAACACGATCCCCGAGGGCGTCATCAACAACCGCTTCAGCGCTCCGTTCGCCGACTTCACCACGCCCGAATACGCGAAGTACGACAAGATCACCGAAAAGAAGTGGGAATCGTGCCGCGGCCTGGGGTACAGCTTCGGCTACAACCAGGTGGAAGGCCCGGAGCAGGTGATTGCGCCCGACAAGCTGATCTCTCTGCTGGTGGACATCGTCAGCAAAAACGGCAACCTGCTGCTCAACATCGGTCCGAAGCCTGATGGATCGATCTCCGCCATCCAACTCGACCGGCTGGAAAAGTTGGGGGACTGGCTGGCCGTGAACGGGGAAGGAATCTTCGACACCCGGCCCTGGGTGCGCGCCTCCCCGCCCAAGGGAAGCGGGCCGGAAGTGCGGTTCACGCGCAAAGGCGACTCGCTTTACGCGTATTTCCTCGATCGTCCGCAAGGGCCACGCGTGACTATCCCCGGCATCCGCGCCGCGGAAAACACCAAAGTCCAGGTGCTGGGGGCCTCGGCGCCAAGCACCTGGAAGGAGAACGGCCGGGACTTGGCTGTGGATATAGCGCAGGCCAAACCCGGTCCTTATGCCCTCGGTCTGAAGCTCACTCCGGCGCCGGCCGAGTGAGCTGAGGGTTTCGCAAGAAACAAAACGCCGCAGCGTGGTGGGGCAGGCCTTCAGCCTGCCCGGGGTATTCAACCTCGCACGCTCGTCCGGAAGGACCGGTTGAAACAGGTCCGCAGACTGAAGGTCTGCCCCACCACGCGCCAGTGCGCCTCTCCGATCTGCAGTGCGATCAGCCGATTGGTTGAGAAGTCGAACAAATGGCCCCAATGCCCATCAATCCCGATTGGTCGGCATCGCGTCGGTGATCGAAGCTGGTCGTTCAGGTCGGCTGAAGCTGACCTGCCACGGCTTGGCCGCCCCGAGCCTTCTTGCCTCTGGCGCCCTCGCCATCTCCTCTGAG
>JBEKHU010000282.1:0-5186 GCA_050012115.1 Bryobacteraceae bacterium
GTGGTTGAGGCTGAGTGGGCCTCGGTGTCCCCCGCGCAAGGGCGGTCGCGGCTCGGTCCGTGGGTTCTCGCGCGCTCCTTGCGGTCGCGACGCGGAAGGTCAAACGCGGATGAACCAGTTGCGGCGGTACAAGGCGTAGGCGGCCAGGTACATCAGCAGAACGAAGGCCAGGGCCCAAAGCAGCGCGGCGTTGAAAGGCGAGGCGAGCGGGGCGAAGCAGTGCGCGAAGAGCCAGGACTGCAGTGAAACGACCCCGGCGGCGGCGTGCCAGTGGATGGCGCCGAGCGCGATGGCGAGGAACTCCGAGAGCATGTAGATCGTGATGGCGTTCATGCCGATGATCACGAACGGACGGACAATGCGCTTGTAGCCGAGCTCGTCGATCAGGTAAATGAAGGCGGCGAGCAGCACGAAATCGAGGCCGGCCATGAAGAGGGAGAAAGAGCTGGTCCAGAGATTCTTGTTGATCGGCAGCCAGATGTCACAGATCAGGCCGAGCGCGATCAGGGCATTCCCGACGAAGAACAGCCGCATGGTGCGCCAACTGAGGTCGCGCGGCAGGCGGAGGAGATGCCCGGCCATCATGCCGAATAACGCCGTGGCGATGGCGGGCAAGGTGCTGACGATGCCTTCCGGATCCCAGGTTTTGGTGGGGGCGTAGTTGTGAGCCCCAAGGACGATGCGGTCGACATAGTGGGCCAGGTTGCCCTCCATGTCGAGACGGCCAGCGCCATAGCCGGGCACCGGTATCAGGGCCATGATGAGCCAGTAGCCAGCGAGCAGAGAGACGATCCACAGGATCTGAGTACGGAGGCGCGGCGCGTAGAGATAGATGGCCGAGGCGATCAGATAGCAGATGGCGATGCGCTGGAGGACGCCGAGCAGGCGCATGGCGCCGAAATCAAAATTGGGCAGAAGGTAGCAGAGCAGGCCGAGGACGTAGAGGATCGCAGCGCGGCGCAGAACCTGCAGCATGAGCTTGGATTTGGCGATCCCGCGGGCCAGGCGCGCGCCGAGCGAGAGGGTGATGGCTACGCCGACAATCCACAGAAACGAAGGAAAAACGACGTCGGTGATGGTCCAACCATTCCAGGAGGAATGGGAGAGCGGGGCATAGGTGTGGCGCCAATCGCCGGAGTTGTTGACCAGCACCATGAGCGCCATGGTCGCGCCACGGAAGGCATCGAGCGAGACGAGCCGCTGGGCCACGGAGCCGAGCGACGAGCGAGTCGAATCGGGAGGAGTGACAGGTTGCGACATGAGTATTACCGGATGAGCCTTCCCCTGATGCTATGTCAAGGCGGAGGGGGCTGGCGAGCGCAGGAGGCGGGCGAACGAAACGGGGACGGCAGACGAGTATGCTACGGAGAAGAGCGAACACTATGGACACGTTTTCACGAAGGCACGTGATGGCAGGGGCCGCGCTGGCGGCAGCGGGGTTACCGGGGGCGAGCCTATTGATGGGAAGCGAAGCGGCGGAGCCGCGGAAGCTGCGGGTGGTGGTGGCCGGAGGACATCCGGGCGACCCGGAGTACGGCTGCGGCGGCACGATCGCGCAGTACACGGACCTCGGCCACGAGGTGGTTCTGCTGTATCTGAATCGCGGCGGAGGAGGGATCGCGGGCGTGAGCTTCGAAGAAGCCGAAAGGATCCGTACGGCCGAGGCGCTGAAGGCGTGCGAAATACTGAAGGCGCGGGCGGTCTTCGCAGAGCATCCGGACGGACGGAGCGTGGTCGACATGGAGCACTACAACAGCTTCCACGCGCTGCTGGCCGCGCAGAACCCGGACGTCCTCTTCACTCAGTGGCCGATTGACGGCCATCGCGATCACCGGGCGACATCGGTGCTGACGCAAGAGGCGTGGCAGAGGATGCACAAGAAGTGCGCGCTGTACTACTACGAAGTCACGAACGGAGAGGATACGCAGCATTACTTTCCGCACCACTACGTGGACATCAGCGCGGTGAAGGCGCGCAAGCGGGCGGCGTGCTACGCGCACGCCAGTCAGGCGCCGGACAAGTTCTACGCGTGGCAGGAGCAGGTGGCGCGCTTTCGGGGCATGGAGAGCGGACATGAGCAGGCGGAGGCATTCATAAGGCATGTACAAAGCCCCGATACGCCATTTCCGCCGACGTGAGGATGGCGCTGGAACAGGCAAGGAGGAGGAGCGGAGACAGCGGCCGCTTCAGGAGCCTGAGTCGGGATCCCCGCCGGCCGTGGAAGCGGCATCGAGAGTCTTAGCCGGGTTGAAAAGGCGCGAGTGGAGCCAGCCTCGTTTGGCGAGGAAGGCCAGGAGCGTGATCCACACAACGCCCCAGCCATAGGTGATGCTGCGGCGCAGATTGATGGAAGAGGCTTCGGGAAAGTAGCGCGTGGGGCAGGAGATTTCGCCGATGCTGGCCCGCAGGAGGAGCGTCTCGGCGATGACCTGATTGTCAAAAACAAAATCGTCGGAATTGTGCTCGAGGGGCAGAGCGAGGAGCAACTGGCGGGTGTAGGCGCGGAAGCCGGTGTGGTACTCGGAGAGTTTCGCGCCGAGCAGGAAGTTCTGAAAGAAGGTCAGGGCGCGATTGGCGAAGTACTTGTAGCGCGGCATGCCGCCGCGCCGCGCCTGGCCGCCGAGAATGCGCGAACCGAGGACCAGATCGTAGACGCCATAGGCGGCCATGCCAGCCATGGGCGTCACCAGCAGAGGGGAATACTGGTAGTCCGGGTGGATCATCACGACCACATCGGCGCCGGCAGCGAGGGCCATTGAGTAACAGGTTTTCTGGTTAGCGCCATAGCCGCAGTTCCTTTCGTGAACGGCGACGGTCAGGCCGAGTTCCCGGGCCAGGGCGGCCGTTTCATCGGTACTGTAATCGTCCACCAGGATGATCTGGTCCACCACATCGGGGAGTTCCCGGACCGTTGCCGCGAGCGTCCGCGCGGCGTTGTAGGCCGGCATCACCACGACAATCCGTTTGCCGTTGATCATGACTGTAGAAAGTTTATCCTGACACTTTTTAGCGGCGTCGGGCGAGCCGGGATGCCCCCGTCCGTTCGACGCGGCGCGCGGGGCGATCCAAAGGCCCGGATCGCACAGGCCCAGATGGCCAGAGACCACACGTCGAAGGAGCCAAGGGTACACGGCCAACCGTGGGGCACGTCAGCGGCGAGCAGGCTGGCAGGGGGCCAGAGGCGAGGGACCCCACGAGTTCAGGGAAGGATATATCGAAAGGCGAAGATGATAATCGCGAGGACGAGTGAAGGGATGTTGGCGGCCCAGACGCCTGTTTTTTTCTTGGTTGGTCCCTTGACGGAATCGCGAAGGGCGATGCCGATGGCGATCACAGCAAAGCAGATGACCCAGGTAATGAGAAACTCTTCCAATCTGGCGATGCTGATCAGGGGAGCCTTCATTTTTCCATCCTCCTGCGCGGTGCGGCGGTTCGTTGCAGTCTACTACGGGAAAACCGTCCAGCGCAACGACGCGCCGGGAGCCAGGGTTTGGCGCACTCAAAGCGAGACGGACGGGCGGACAATGCGCCGCGGCAGAGTGAGGCGTCAGGCGTGGCGAGGCTTCGGCGCGGAGCTCGCCGGCTTTTTCTTCGTCACAGGTTCTTTCTTCAGGATCTGGCCGGACGGTGCTTTGGCGGCCGCGCGGGCGTTGGCCTTGTTCTTCTTGCGATCCTTGCGACTGAGCGGATCGGCGGGCACGTAGTCGAGCTCTTCGCAGAGCACTTCGACCAGCTTCGAGAGCACTTTCGCGCGGGCCCAGCACTTGTCGTTGCCTTCGACAACGCACCAGGGGGCGGTGCGGGTGCTGGTGCGGACGAGCATCTCCTCCACGGCTTCCTCGTATGCGGCCCACTTGTCGCGATTGCGCCAGTCTTCCTCGGTGAGCTTCCAGGCCTTATAGCCGATCGTCTTGCGCTCCTCAAAGCGGCGAAGCTGCTCCTCGCGCGAGATGTGGATCCAGAACTTGAGCAGAATCGCGCCGAAGTCGCGCAGCTGCCGTTCAAAGGAATTGATCTCCTTGTAGGCCCGCTTCCACTCTTCCTCGGCCGCAAAGCCCTCGACGCGCTCCACCAGGACGCGGCCGTACCAGGAGCGGTCGAAGATCGCGATCTGACCGCGCTCGGGCAGGCGCCGCCAGAAGCGGTAGAGGTAGTGGCGCGTCTTGTCCTCGCCTTGCGGGGCGCTGATGGGATAGACGACGTAGCCGCGAGGGTCGAGTTTTTCCGTGATGCGCTTGATGGCGCCGCCCTTGCCGGCGGCGTCCCAGCCTTCGAACACGATAATCACGGGACGCTTGCGGAGGTAGACCTGGTAGCCGAGTTCGCGCAGTTGGACCTGGCGGCGGGTGAGTTCCCGGACGTAGGAATCGCGATCGAGAGCGAGGGTCAGGTCGATGTTTTCGAGCATCAGAGCCGGCCTCCGCTGATCGATTCCATGGCCGCGCGGAGCTCGGCGTCCCTGGCGCCGTGGTCGATCAACTCGGTGCGCGGCGGCGCATTCGGACCGAGCCGCTTCTCGAGGGCCTGGATGATGGTGTCGAAGACTTTGCGACGGGCGTAGAACTTGGAGGTCGCTTCCACGATGGTCCAGGGAGCGTACTCGGATTCGGTGAGCTCGAGCATCTCCTCGATGGCCTCGAGATATTGGCCGTAGTTCTTGTGGCGCGCCCAGTCCGAGTCGGTCACGCGCCAGGCTTCGAGGGGATTGGCCTCGATGGCCTGGAAACGCTTCTTCTGCTCTTTCCTACTGATGTGGAGGAAGAATTTCACAAACGTCGTCCCATCGTCGGCGAGCATACGCTCGAACTCCACGATGTCGCGATAGGCATCGCGCCAGGCTTTTTCGGGAGTAGTCCGCTCGACGCGCTCTTCGAGGACGCGGCCGTACCAACTGTGGTCGAAGATCACCATTTCGCCGCGGTTGGGCACCTTCAGCCAGAAGCGCCACAGCCACGGCCGCTGCGTTTCGTAAGTGCGCGGCGCGGTGATGGGGTATAGTTTGAAGCCCCGCGGATCGAGCCGCTGAGTCAGAGTGGCGATGGTGGTGCCCTTGCCGGCCGCGTCCCAGCCTTCGAAGACGACGATGGTCGGGGCGCCGTGATCCCAGCAGGCCTTCTCCAGGTCGTAGAGGCGCCGCTGCAGGCCGGGGAGAATTCGCTTGTACTCCTCGCGGGAGAGCTTCCTAT
>JBEKHU010000283.1:0-5184 GCA_050012115.1 Bryobacteraceae bacterium
TGTCCAGCGTCGAAGCCTGGCCGTTGCGCAGCACCGTCAGCAACGCGCCGCGCGTGCCATCCTTGCGCACGATGTTGCCCTGCACCGCGAAGCCGTCCCGCACCTGGGCCACGTCGCCCAGATAGACGATGGCGCCATTCACCGTCTTGACCGGCAGTCTGTTGAACTCCGGCACCGTGCGCGGGCTGCTGTTGACCTTGATCTGATACTCCTTCCCGCCGAACTTCGCCGTGCCCGCGGGCAGGATCAGGTTCTGCTGATTCAGCGCGGCCGAGATATCGGCGGCCGAAAGGCCGCGCGCCGTCATTAGGTCCGGGTTGAGGTCGACCATCACCTCCCGGTACTTGCCGCCGTAAGGCATCGGCACCGACGCGCCCTGCACGGTGGCCAGTTGCGTGCGGATGAAGTTCATGCCGATGTCGGCGATCGCCTGCTCGCTCAGCACCGGACTGCTGAGACCCAACTGCAGAACGGGCACGGCCGAGGCGTCATACTTCAGGACGATGGGCGGCATCGAGCCCGGCGGCAGAATGCGCAGCAGCGTCTGGCAGATCGCGGTCACCTGCGCCACCGCCATGTCGATCTTGACGTTCGGCTGGAAGTACAGCCGGATGATCGCCACGCCGCTATAGGATTGCGACTCGATGTGCTCGATGTCGTTGACCGCCGTCGTCATCGACCGCTCGACGATCGTGATCATTCGCTTTTCCATCTCCTCCGGCGAGATGCCCGTGTAGCTCCACACCACGCTCACCACCGGGATGTCGATGTGCGGGAAGATGTCCACCGGCATGGTCACCATTGCCCCGATCCCCAGCAGGATCATGACGCACGCCATGACGATGAATGTGTAGGGACGCCGCAGCGCCAGTCGGACAATCCACATAGTTGCTGTTCCTGCGTTGTCGTGCCCGGATTCGGGCTGAACCTGCGTCCTTCCGGGGAAAAGCCCCTTACTTAATCGAATTACACTACGGCGATCAGGCGATATAGCTCTTTCGAGCTACTCCGGATCACGCCGCACCTGAAAGCGCCCATGAACGGACGGTTCACGGCGGCCCGGCATCCCCGGACGAACCTGGCCCACAGGCCGCGCGCCACTCACGGCAGATGCACGATCCCGCGTTGGATCGCGGCCGTCGCGGCCTGCGTGCGGTCGTCAACTTCCAGCTTATCCAGAATGCTCTTCACGTGGTTCTTCACCGTATGTTCGGCGATGTCGAGGACGTAGGCGATCTGCTTGTTCGCCAGGCCCTTGACGATCAGTTCGAGCACTTCCACCTCGCGCGCGCTCAGGATCGGGCCGGACGTTTGCCCCGCCAGCGCCGCCGACAGGGCCTCGGGCAGGTAGCGTTCGCCTTGCGCCACCGCGCGCACGGCAATCAGCAGCTCGTCGTGCAGCACGTCCTTCGTCAGGTAACTGGCGGCGCCCGCCATCAGCGCCCGCCGGATATCCTCATCGCCGCTGTACGTGCTGATGCAGATCAGCCGTGCCTCGGGAAACTCCGCCCGGATGGCGGCCACGGCGGCGATGCCGTCCAGGACCGGCATGCGCACATCCAGCAGCGCGACGTCGGGCCTGACGCTTCGGTACTGCGTCACCGCCTGCTCACCGTTGGCCGCCTCCGCCACCACGGTCATGTCGGGCTGTGCATTGAGGATCGTCGTGATGCCCACGCGCGCGATCAGGTGGTCCTCGGCCACCAGGATCCGCAGCCGCTTCTCGTCCTTCACGCTTCCCTCCCCTTCCCGCCGGAATGCGCTTGCGCCGCGCCCCGCGCGGCGTCCGGAACCGGCACGCGCACCTCCACCAGCGTCCCTGCGCCAGGGTGGCTCTCCAGCCGGAACGCTCCGCCGATGCGCTCGGCCCGCTCCTGCATGCCCAGAATCCCGAAATGGCCGGCCGAGGGGTCGAACGTATCCTGCGGGTCGAAGCCCTGTCCGTCGTCGCGCACGCTCACCGTCACCTCGTTCGGGGCGTACACCAGCCGCACCCACGCGTTCCCGCCCTTGGAGTGACGGGCGGCGTTGTGCAGCGCCTCCTGTGCGATGCGCAGCAGATGCGGTTCCACCTCATCCGGCAGCGGCGCCGGCGTTCCCTCCACCTCGACCCGCGCCTTCAGCGCCGAACCCGCTACCCACATCGGCGCGGCCGAGGCCAGCGCCTCGTCCAGCGACTGGCCCTGCAGCGCCGCCGCGCGCAAGTCCATCACCGACCTCCGCGCCTCCGTCAGGCTGTGCCGGACCATCTTGCGCGCCAATTCCAATTGGCGCTGCGCCTCGGCCGGGTTCCCGCTCAGCCGCAGCGCCACCGCGTCCAGCAGCGCCGAGAGCCCGACGAAGTCCTGCGCCAGCGTGTCGTGCAGTTCGCGCGCCATGCGGGCGCGTTCGTCCAGCACCAGCCGGAAGCGCGCCCGCAGCGTCCTCAGCCGCAGTTGCCAGGCGCCCCATAGCAGACCCAGAATCGACAGCGCGCAGGCTGCCGCAAACCAGGCCGTCTGGTAGAAATGCGGCAGGATGTTGAACTCGAAGACCTTTTCGGCTACCGGCCCTCCGGCGTCCGCCCGCAGGTGGAAACGGTAGTGTCCCGGTCCCAGGTTGCTGTAGCCCACCGTGCGCCGTCCGCCGGCGTCGACCCAATCCCGGTCCACCCGGTCCAGCCGGAACTGGTAGCGCACCGCCTCCGGCGCGCGCAGGTAGATGCCCGCGTATCTGAGGATCAGACGTCCGTCGCCCGGCCCGAACCGCGCCTCTTTGGCAGACGCCGGTTGGGCCGTCACCGGCTGACCGTCGAACTCCGCCGGGGAGACCTGCAGCAGCGGCGCGCGTCGCGGCGGCGCGGGCGCGGCCGGATTGAGCAACGCCAGTCCCTGCGCGGTGGGGAACCACAACCAGCCGTCGGAGGTCACCGCGCCGCCGCCGCCCGACGGGTAGGAGGGGGCGCACTGGGCGCTGCGCAGACCGTCCGAGACGCCCAGAAACTCCGCCTTCACCCGCTTGGACATGCCCGCGGCGAAGGCGTCCAGGCTGGTCCGGGTCACCTTGCAGATGCCGCGCGTCGTGCTCAGCCACAGGTCGCCCGCCCGGTCCTCCAGGATGCCGGCGATGTTGTCGCTAAGCAGCCCTTCGGGGATACTGCAGCGGTGGAACCGGCCATGCCGGCGCCACACCAGTCCGGCCCCGAATGTGCCGATCCACAGGGTGCCGTCGCGGCCCGCGCGAAGGATCCGCACCGGTTCGGCCGGCAGTCCGTCGGCCGAGGTGTAATGACGCGGTTGGCCGTCGCGAATCTCCCACAGCCCCGAACCGCTGCTGGCCGCCCACAGCGCCCCGTCGGGCATCTCGGTCAGCGCGATGACGTAGTCGTTGGGCGACGTGCCTCCGCCCGCGACCCGCACGCCTCGATCGCCGTCGATGCGTATCAGGCCGCCGGGCGCGGCGGCCCACCGCCCTCCGGCGCGGTCCTCCAATGCGTCCACCACCAGCCGCCGGCCCAGCGGATCGGGCACGCTCAGCGGACGGAAGCGGCCGTCCTTCCACTCCACGGCCCCTTCCCGAGTGCCGATCAGCAGCGCGCCGCCGGCCCCGTCGCGGATGCTGAAGACCTCGTTGCTCGGCAGCCCGTTCTCCGCCGTGTAGCGCAGATTCGGGCCCGGCCGGAAACGGTACAGCCCCCGGTCGTGGAAGCCGATCCATACCGCCCCGCTCCGGTCCTGGTGAACCACCGTCGGCTTATCCCCGGGCAGTCCCTCGGGTCGGGAGAACAGCAGGAACCGGCCGTCATGGAAACACGTCAGGCCGCTGTTGGTGCCCACCCACAGATTGCCCTCGCGGTCCTCGAACAGGCTGCGAACCAACTCCTGTTCGACGCTCTCCTCCGTCGTCTCGGCCAGGAAGCGGCCGTTCTCGAGACGCGCCAGGCCGCCGTTGGTCCCGGCCCACAGCACGCCGTCCCGGTCGCGCCGCAGCACGCGCACGAAGCTGTTGGGCAGGCCGTCGCGCGTGGTGTAGCGTTGCACCACGCCCCACCCGGGACCGGCCCTGAGCAGCCCGCCGGTGAGGCCTGCCCACAACGTCCCGTCGGGATCGATCCGCAGGGTCACCGGCACGCCGCCGCGCAGTTCCGCCGCCGGCACCACCATGCGGGCGCGCTGCCCTTCAACCCGGAAGATGCCGCGAAAGCCGGCTACCCACAGCGCGCCGTCGGGCGCGATTTGCACTACCCGCGCATCGCGCCGCGCCCAGGCCGGCTCGAACTCCGCCGCGCGGGCCCGGCCCGTGGAGACCTCGTACACCGTGTCGCCGGCCACGACCCACACCCGGGCGTCCGCGCCGCCGGATGCAGTGGCGATGGAGACAATCGAAGGCTCGGCCAGGCCTTCCGCGCGCGCCAGCGTGCGCCACGCTCCGTCGTTGCGGGACACCAGGCCGCCCGGCGTGCCGGCCCACAGCGTTCCGTCGCCGGCCACGGCCAGCGCCGTCACCGAGTCGTTGGGCAGGGCGCCGCTGCGCCGGTTGAAGGTCGTGAAGTCGTAGCCGTCGAAGCTCGCCAGCCCCTCTTCCGTTCCGATCCACAGGTAGCCGTCGGGGGTCTGCGCGATGGCCCGGACGGTGTCCTGCGGCAGGCCGTCCTCCTGGGTCCAGACGCGGTGGATGTACTGGGTGATGCGCCGTGCCGGGTCCAGCGCGACGCCGGCCGGCGCCAGGGCCAGCGCCAGTGCAACAGCCGCCCATGTCCGTCGCGGCGTCGAACGCATCCTCATTGCAGTCTATCCAGGCCGGGGCCGGGGCGAGAACTCGAACCTGTAGCCGAAGCGGATGGAGTTGTCGAGGTAGCGGACCCACGACGGCTGGAACTCGTACAGCCGGCTGCGCGCCTGGACCGCGCGCCAGGCCGTGCCCAACTGGAAGCGGGCGCTGTAGGCCGCGGCAATGGCGCTGCGCCGCGCGGGGTCGCTCACCACGGAGACCGTGCCGCGCATCTGCACGCCGCGGATCTCGCGCCAGTTCTCGGTCGGCCAGTAGACGGTCACGGCGGCGGCGGGATCGCGCTTCAGGTTGCGGCTATGGCGGCTGTTGGCGGAGGAGAACCAGTACAACCGCAGGGCGTCATCCACGAGGTAGAAGAGCGGGGCGACGTACGGCGTGCCGTCCGCGGCCGCCGTAGCCAGCGCCAGCGTGCTC